>JBIKMB010000206.1:0-10116 GCA_044359485.1 Pirellulaceae bacterium
TTGGCAGAGTGCTTGAACAAGCAAATATCGACTGGTTAACTTCCATCGCGAAGGAAGGTCATCCCATCGGCAATCACACCTATGATCACGTGAACCTGTTAGCCAATTCGCCTCAGGACCTACAGTATCGATTTCAGCGGTCTCCTTGGTTGATCGAAGGTCGCACGACGGCCCAGGTAATATACGAAAACATTCGCCTCACCACACTGGCTCTGCGACAGAGAGCCTCTATAGAAAACCGAGGCTTCCGAACGCCCGGAGGATTTTCAACGGGTTTACAGGGACGAGAAGATTTGCAAGAAATGCTTTTGAATTTGGGATTCAAGTGGGTAAGCAGCTTCTACCCAGCCCACAGCTATACTGCGCCACAGGTCGAACCGGACGAATCGCTTTTCGATAATCTTATCGCTGCCAGTGAAAAAGCGCAACCTTTTGTATATCCAACCGGATTGCTGGAGATTCCGATGAGCCCTATCAGCGACATTGGGGCATTTCGTACTGGTCAATGGAAGCTCGAATGGTTTCTCGAAGCAATACGTCGCGTCGTTTTGTGGACCATTGATCACAAGGCTACCTTTGACTTTCTGGCTCACCCATCCTGCTTGGGTGTCCTCGACCCAGAATTCAAAGCGATTGATTTGATTTGCAGGCTAGTCAAAGAGTCTGGACACAATGCAGAGCTTGTCGATCTTGATCAAATCGCAGCCGCATCTCTCTAACCGTACCTGCCCCTGCTCCTTATCGATCAATCTCTAAACTCTTTATGGGTATTACCGCAAGCTCATTCGCGGCATGACTTTTATGCGTATAGCCTATATAAAGATATCCTGCATGTTCGACGGCGTACGGATAACTAAAATCAACCTGCGGTGATGAGACACCAGTAGTTTTTTCGGAGACGGATGTGCGAATCGAGAGAACTCGACTGAATACGAATTCACCAGGCTTTGTCAATGCAATTGTAAGCGGAGAACGCGTTCCACCGGTATCGGCAGTTGTTGTGCAAATCAAGTAGTGCTGACCGTTACTCAATGTTCCCGCATACGGCTTGCTAGTCGCCATCGGTAGATTTGAGGATGTTGTTGGTGTCCAAGTTTGTCCGTAATCCTGACTCATCGAAAGTAGCGCGATGGGTTTCGCCCCATAACGAGCGATATTTAAAATTCGATTTCCGTCAACAATAACCGTTGATTCGCCCCACAGATTCTTTCTCACGGTGGGAGCGGCTGGAATCACAATCAGCTTCCACCGCTCGAAATTCTCTCCATCACTTATTGCGACTGCTGGCAAGTTGCTTTCGGGACGGTTAGGGCCGCTGACTCGAAAACCAGCCATAATCCAATTTCCATCGTCCATTTTCTGAGGCTCTTGCATCGGCCAAAAACCGTCTTCCACAATTGATCCATGCGGTAACCACTTTCCGGTTGGCTCATCTAAGTGGTACGCACGAGTATGCACACGGTGATAGAGCAAGGGGTGCTCATAAAAGGCTCCCATGAATGCCCAAAGCTTCCCCTTGTGCGATAGGAATACACCGTGACTTACCGCAAGTTCACCTTCACCCGCATCAAGAACAGTGGGCTTACTCCAAGCCTTGCCACCGTCATCGCTGATCCGGACATGTGCCTCCTCGGTTGCCGTATTCTCTTCTCCCTGATTGAAACCATACGATGCATATAATCTTCCTTTATGCCAGGCGAGTCCGACACCGAGTGTGAATAAGCAGCCATCATCATCCGGCCGCTCTTTCTTGATCGTATAGAATTGGGAACCGGTCACCTCTATGAGTTCGGAACTTCTAGGAAATTTCGCCGTTGAATCCCACAACGGTAAACTCTCTAACGTCGGAATAGTGTGGACTGCGGAAACAGGCTGAAATCTTTTTAAGATCTCTTCCGCTGTCCATAGACGATCTGAGATTACACATTCATCTAGTGCGCCGCAAAATCCTTGAACAATCTTATCGCTGTCCCAAATACCACCGATTGTTATAGGGACCTCCGTTGCTGCGATCGGCCGATCTAGCGTTGTTCTACCCTGAATTTTTCCATTCAAAAATAGTTGACACTGCTTATCATCCATCACAAGCACAACCTGGTACCAATGCCCTACCTGCAATGGTTCTTGGCATTCAATCGTTCGCCAATCAGCCTGTCGCAGATGAGCCTTGAGTCGACCATCCGGTTCGATGGTAAGACTCCACTGGCGTTCGTTTCGGGAATAGCGATTTTTGCCGATGAGGATTTGTTGTCCATGGTTCAGTTCGTACGGGTTGAACCACAAGGATAGGGTCATCGGTCCATTTCCGATCTTCTCGCTCGACTTTAATTCGATCACCGCTTCGCCGTCGAAGATTATGCTTTCACCCGATACCCCCGGGGCAGGTTGCGTGAACCCGCGAGAAACAAGAGTCTCGTCCAGTGCATTGAGAGCCCAAAAATTGTCAACAAATGGACCTAACCAAGCGATCAAGTATAGAAAAATTGCCATTTATCTCCCCCATTTATCTTCGTCATCCGAACATGGATGAAGCTTTTTACCACTGACATATTGCTTGAGCTATACTTGTCCTTCATTCAGACAAAAAAATACTTCCAACGGACTGCGTCCTACTCAAAAACACCTCGATTTCCATTTGACAAAAAGACGCATGCAGCGACATAGACATCGAAGAGTTTTTGCGCAAGGCTCAACTTACCACATCGTCAGAATGTTAGGCGATAAAAACAACCAGAATCGAATTCGCGAATGAACAATGTTTTCACAAGCTCCAAGATCCAATAAGATTAACCCTTGAGCAAATCATCTTCAACTTCCTGCGGTCAAACGTCGTAACAATTGCTGGATGGATGTTCTAAGTCCCCTTTATCTGATTCCAAACCTTAAATTATAGATGGCTTGTACGATCTCTTGCATGATATGATACAGGATTCTCGGCATCGCCATTGAGTTCCTAGCAGGTCGATGCAAGCTTGCTAACCTTGTGTGCCCATCAAGTGTGCCTATCTCGTGTGTCTATCTCGCCACTTTCTTCACCTACGAACATTCGTAATCTCTTGTGTGCAAGGCTCAACAAACGTCATGAAACGAGTAGATCAAAAAGATGACCTGACCATGTATGAAAAACGTGTCTGCTTGTTTGCAGTACTCATTGTACTGAGTTCGCTAGGTCCTGTCTTCGCATCAGAACCGATCAGTAGTCCGCGGTTAAATACATTCCCTCAAAATCCACAGGAATATCGACTGATCGATTGGCGAAAACGGAGCCTTGAATTCGTGAATTTCGCGCTTAATCCACTTCAACAAGGTGACTATCTACCATTAATGTGGTGGGATGACACTCGAATCGAAGGCCGTCCGATAACTTTCGGACTCCCAAGTTATGTCGGCATGAATGGCCAATGGCAAGTCTTTCGCAACGCACATGAGTCTTTTGTAACCATTGGAACGTTGAATTCAGCCACTTGGCTGGGTATCGATATGTCAGCGTACACGGTGCCAGGTTCTCCGAATCCAGTCAATTTGGTCCGCATGCAAGGTGCCTATTTTTCCAATAAAAATCAAATCTTTTGCGACTTGATCAGCGGTGACGAACCCAGTGGCAAGACTTTCTTCTACGAGCTGTCCCCTTCGATTTTTATGGCGCCACTCTGCGATCGCTATCGACAAGAAAGAGAACTGAATGAGCAATGGCATCGATCCTGTGTCACATGGAGTGAGGTATCCAAACATTTATGGCGTCTTAACGATTATAATTTTCAATCGTACGATTTACAGGCAAAGAAGGCAGTCGTTCAAGATTGGAAAGAGCCCGATGTCGCCGCAGGACTAGCCTATCTTATGCTAATGGCACACCAAAAATCCCCGGAGGAACCTCGATTTTACGAGGAGTGCCATCATGCACTCATGTGGATGGATCGTCAGTCCACCAATCTCAATTATGGTATCTTCATGCCCTTTGGTGTCTACGCGGCAGCAAGATCTAACGCAGAGTATGGATCGAACTACCAAGTTTCTAAATTTTTCTCCTGGTGTTTTGAAGCAAGTCATGTGCGTGGTCTATCCCCGCACGCCAAAACAACGTCGGAAGGGGATGACTACGGAATAATCAGTGGCCGATTTGGCAACGTCGATGTGGCCGGACTGGTTGGTGCGAGTCGCATCGAACTGCTTAGCAACAAAAAAGAATCCAAAGGAAAGGGAAACTATGTCTTCGCGATGGAGACGTTTGCTCACGCATGGCCTCTGATTCCCGCAGTTCGTTACGACGATCGCCTAGCGCACGCGACTGGGAAATGGATGTATCATGCGGCTCACAGTGCGCGTTTATTCTATCCCGACCAATTACCGCCTTCGATGCAAACCGATTGGCAATGGGCCTCCAAGTATACCAATGCACTTCCGTACGAAGGCTTAAAGGATCGAAATTGCGACACAGGCGAACTGGGCCCATACGGATGCGGAGACCCCACGATTCATGGCTGGGGCCCATCGAACCTTGGACTTTACAGCGGCTGTTTGTCAGGTGCTTTCGGCGCAATTATTGAACCGACTTCTCTACCTAACATCCTTTCCCTTAATTTGAATGTCACCGATACCTTTGCCCCAAAATCCTATGCGACACGCCTTCTGTATAATCCCAATCAACATCGCGTTTCGGTACAGTTTCCAATTCCAAAAGGAAATTACGTTGCTTGGGAGACCGTCCACAATAAAATAATACACGAACATGTGGATGGAGAAACATGTTCGGTCGAAATAGAACCCGACGACGCGGTTGTCGTTGTGCTAGTTCCGAACTCCAAAGAGATGATCAAGGCTCATGGACGCTTGGTAGCTGACGAGGTTGTGATCGATTATGCAGTTCCTTAGATTCGAGCGATTCTGAAAAACTATCTTTTTCGAAACTCACTGCGCGCAGCTTGTTGCTTTCTGAAAATCGATCCTATTCAAAGTTAAAATGAGGTCAATCATTTCTAGACAACGACTAGTCCATAGGTCACAATAGAGCCTCATTCGAGGGTTTTGTGACCAAAGATCGCCGCGAAAACATGGATCCTTTTCGAGTTCTGCCTGCCGCCTTGGCGATAGCTGCGATTTGCGGATAGTCTTTTACTTTTATCTCCCTGGAGACAAGATGGCCGGAGAACTTTCCTTTGAAAGTAAATTGGCCGCTGATATCGACACGGTCTGGAAATGGATGATATCGTTCCACGGAATCTCGCGGGAGATGGCGCCCATACTTCGCATGTCGACCCCGAAAGGCGTCACGAGCCTAAATTCGGTGGCACTCCAACCGGGTGTTCCCATGTTCCGAAGCTGGGTAAAGCTCTTCGGCATTATTCCTATCGATTATACAGATCTCACGCTATTATCTTTGACTCCCCACAGTGGCTTTGTGGAACAGTCTAAGATGGGTTCAATGAAAGTATGGCGGCACGAACGATCGGTTTTTCCCTATCAAACGGGCTGTAGAATAACGGACGTTCTCCGCTTTGAGCCCAGACTGGGAGGAAGAATCGTTATAGAATTCGTGCAACGATTCTTTGAACATCGCCACAAAATGCTGCGCAAGTATCTTGGCTCACTCGATTAAAAAATATCTTGCGTGGTAATATCCCTAACTTGTAATCCAAACCCTTCTTACTCCATCAGGCAAATGCCTCATTTTCAGTGGGAGTTCAAATTGGATCTCAGACCTAACCTTAACATGAATATCCGCGGAGGAAAATTATTAAATGGTGGTATCGTTCGCTGCAGCGACACGCGGCAAATGAACAGCGAAGAATTTTACTATCGGATAGACATCGAATACCACGTCATTTCGCTTAACAGATTGACAATCGACATCGCATAGGACAAGGATCGTGATGATTGATGCGAACCTTCAATTGTCATGTTTTAGAGCCTATCCGAAAACCATTAGCCGATGGCGTTAGCCGCGGTTTTCATATAGCGGCAAAGAGTCAATCCGATTAGCCATTAACCGCCTTGGATTTGGTCGGGGTTTTCGGATAGGATCTTTGTCTCATGATAACGAAGGGAGAATGATGAATGTCGGAGTATATGGCTGAAGTGGAGTGGCGACGCGAAGGTCAAGATTTCTTAGGCAAACGCTACAGCAGGAAGCATCGAATTCGATTTGATGGAGGACTGGAAGTCGCAGGATCTTCATCGCCCCATGTTGTACCACTACCGCTTTCCGATGCCGCAGCGCTCGATCCAGAAGAAGCCTTTGTGGCTGCGCTGGCCAGTTGCCACATGCTTTGGTTCCTCTCCATCGCCGCCCAGCGGAAATTTGTTGTGGAAGAGTATATCGATTCCGCATGTGGTGAAATGGGGCGTGATGCTCAGGGGAAAATGGCGATGCTCAAAGTCACCTTGAAACCCATGGTGAGATTTTCTGGAGATTGTCTCCCCACAGAAGATGAAATTTTTGAAATGCATCATGAAGCCCACGAAGAATGCTTCATCGCCAATTCTGTGAAAACAACCGTTCGCTGCGAGCCGCGGTGGTCCCCATGCACTTGATACTTTTGCCCGGAATGGATGGCACAAGCCTGCTGTTTGAGCCGCTTATGAACGCGTTGCCACCCCGCGTTCAAGTTACTGCAGTCGCCTATCCTAAGGATCAAGCGCTGGGTTATACGGAACTTTTGCCATACGTCGAAGCGACAATCCCCAACTGCGATTTTGTCGTTCTGGGAGAGTCTTTCTCAGGTCCATTGGCTTTAATGCTGGCAGCCAAGCAACCCAAGGGATTACGAGGCGTCGTCCTTTGCGCTTCCTTTATCCGATTTCCGATGAATATTCCCCCACGCTGGAGAACAATGATCCGCCCCTGGATGTTTCGCTGGCAACCACTAAGCCTCCTTACTTTCATCCTGCTTGGAAAAAATGCATTTGGGCCACTGGGAGCCCAACTACGAGCCGCCGTACGATCGGTTTCCCCATGCGCCATGGCAGCCCGGGCTCTCAGCGTGGCAAATGTTGACGTAACCGAAGCCCTACGAACTTGCCCTGTACCAATCCTCTACTTGCAAGCTGCACAAGACTGGGTCATTCGTCCTGGTTGCGGCAATCTTATTCAAGCGATCCGACCAGATGTGCAAAAGATTGTTTTGCCAGGCCCCCACTTGGTACTCCAAGTCTCTCCTCAAGCTGCCGCAGAAACGCTAGACATTTTCTTTCGCATTTCGCTTGCTGAGTGAATCTCTTTCCGATATGCGTGAGTTCTCGTGACGCTCTCACAAAGTCCTGCAGAATTCAGAACCGATTTCAAGTGTTACGCGTGGCCCCCACACTCCATGTCATCGCCCCTGTAAAGTTGCACAACCCTCTCACAGCCTGCCTACCGGTCAAAAGTTTTTGTATTGACAATGAGACGGCCTATTGTACTATTGTCCTAACACAACGATACATCTATCTCGAAGACGAATGATTCATGCTCCAAGCTGAAGAACGCTTTGTCCTCGTGGACAAACATGCTTGGCACCAAGTTTGGGCCCATTTCATGCCGCAACTTGTCGCGAATTTCAAAAAAACATGAAATTTGACCGTTAGAGATAGAAGCCGTTGCAACGGGACAAATCTTTTTCATCCGTTTTACAGGAGCGAGCCAACCATGCTCAGACAGTTCATTTTTCGATACTCAGCTCATTTGCTTTTACCCATCTTTTTATGGGGTTCTGCTGTGGGACAGGTCCCTGAATTGAATGAAAGGACCAAAGCAGCCATTAAATCGACGACATCGGAATCAACAAGTGGCGTGGCCATCTTGGTTGTGCGCGATGGTAAAACATTGATCCACGCGGCAGGAGGCATGGCAGATATCGAGAAAAAAATACCCATCACGGTCGAAACGGTCTTTCGAATAGGCTCGGTCACCAAACAGTTTACGGCGATGGCCGTGCTCCGCTTGGCCGAAGAGGGAAAACTCTCCCTGCAGGATCCTTTGAGCAAATACTTCCCTGATTTACCCAACGCGAAAAAAATTACGCTTGAGCATTTGCTCACGCATACATCTGGCTTGTGTTGCCTTACATCCGCACCTGATTTTTATTCCAGGGTCACCACACCGACCACACCTGCCAACGTTATCGAATACTTCAAGACATTGGAGCCCGATTTTGAGCCAGGCTTTAAATTCAAGTATGGCAACACTGGATATTTTCTGCTTGGAGAAATTGTGGCTAAGGTTTCGGGTAAGTCTTTTGCAGAATACCTGGCTACCACGTTCTTTCAGCCTCTGGGTATGAAGAATACGGGAATCTACGACAATGCCCATCCTCCGAAAAATACGGCCGTCGGCTACATGCTAGTTAACTCTTCTTATTTGCCCGCCTTGGATTGGGATATGAGTTGGATTGGAGGAGCGGGAGCGATGTACTCAACAGTTACCGATCTTCATCAATGGAACGAAGCTCTCTACGGTGGAAAGGTGATTAGCCAGCGCGGATTAGATATCGCTACCAAGCCATACATGCCGAAAAACATGGAAGATTTTAACTATTATGGCTACGGCCTGACCATCGGTAAGCACCGTCGTATTCCTTTTATTTATCATGGTGGAGGCCTCAATGGCTGGAGTGCCGAGCTCGCTTACTACCCCGAGCAAAAATGCTCTGTCGCAATCCTGACCAATGCAATGCCCAGTGATCATAAACTATTTCCGGAATTGATTGCCAGGAGGCTAGCGGAACGAGCTTTAGCCGATGTACTGGCCTCGATCCCAGCCCCACAGATTGACAAATCTATCAACCCCAAAATATATCCTAACTACATCGGGAAATACGACTATGCGAATGCAGTGATGGAAATCACCGTGAAAGATAATCGAATCATTGCGACTATTACCGATAAAGAGCCTGTTGAAATTATTCCCACGGGACAGGATGCGTTCTTTTGTAAAGAATTTGATGCGGAAATCATTTTTCGAAGAAATGAAAAAGGGGAAATTACCGCTGCAGTCCATTATGAACGCGGGACCAACCTTGTTGCCCCCAAGATCGTGGAATCCATGGTCCATTCCGAAAAGCAGTTAGATGAATTTGTCGGCAGTTATCAATACGGCCCGACCATCATGACCTGTACACGAAAAGGGACACAGCTTTATGCCCAAATCACCGATCAACCGAAATTCCCTATTTTTGCAGTAAAACCTAACACATTTGCTTGGCGGATTATCGAAGCAGAAGTTGAATTTGTTAAGGACGCCAAGGGAAAATACACGATCGCTCGCCATTCCCAGAATGGTAACCAGTTTGATGCCCCACGCATCATCGGCAATTAAGCTCAAATTTCTCTTCGTTACAGCATCGATGGTTTTTCAGGGAGTCGCAAGGCTCCCTTTTTTTGCGCTGAGCGGTGTTTCTAAGAGCCCGCAATAGGATCGTGCATTCCTGGTATTCACATCGAACTCCGACATACACCCTGCCACAATTCTTCTCTGGAATGATCGCAAACGAAATCGCTTAAATCCCGTAGATGTCATTCATATTGCGCGAGCGTGCACTTCAATAAACGCTGCAATTGTCATTGACCGCTTGAAAAGCGGGCCACTCATCAGGGCGATTGCGCCTTAAGTTGTTATCCTAACAGGACTTTCTCCAAGTAGCTTTCGTCTCAACCCCGCTTGAAATCGTTTATTCTTGATTCCTACCTCGGCTGTTTTTTCATTCTTTAGCATGCTCAAAGCAGTCCGACGCAAAATACTGAAGTTTGTGTCGGCATGTCCTTTTCGGATTCGGCTAGGGTCTTTGTTAAACGTCACATCGAGCTGCCAGTGCAGGTTGTTTTCAACGGCCCAATGTTGCCTCACAGCGTCTCCAAAGTTTTTGCCTGATAAGTATTTGCTGAGGATGTAGTAACGGACTTAATTGCAATCTTTTCCTTCTCGAGTGCACGGCCCGCGCGCGATGTTGGGGTAAATAAGTAGTCTAGCGCGATCCCATATTCTTTGGTAGACCATTACTTAATACAAGAGCCTGGAACCACAATGGTTGCAGAGTCTTGTAAAAAGGAGTTTTTACCGGAGAGTTGTCATGGCGAAGTCTGATGGTGTGCAGATCGAATTACTCAGTCAGTATTTTGAAGGTTTGTCGGACCCTCGAGGAA
>JBIKMB010000047.1:0-32912 GCA_044359485.1 Pirellulaceae bacterium
TACTGGATCAACTGCTCAATTTGCAGCAGATGGAAGCCGGCTCTTTGACCCTGGAAATGTCCCCTTGCGATATCCTCAGACTCATCGAAGAAGCTTGCGACCATATGCAACCCACTGCTGAAAAGCGCGGACTGAAGTTGGATCGCCGAACGCCGCCTAGCCTGCCACAGATGAGAGCTGATAAAGAAAAGATTATTTCGTTGCTGATCAATTTGCTGGGTAATGCGATCAAATACACCTTACCTGGAGGTGAAGTAAGGCTATCCGTGGAAACGGAATCCGATTCGGTAAAAATCCATGTCGAAGATACCGGCGTTGGAATCCCAACTGAAGCTCTCGAAAGAATCTTTGAACGTTTCTATCGCTGTCAAGACCCGCGTACCGCCGACCAAGCTGGTAACGGCTTGGGGCTATCGCTGGCTAAGGAAGTCGCCCTCCTACACGGCGGCGATCTCACGGTTCAAAGCGAACTTAATCGAGGTTCTCGATTCACGCTCCATCTCCCTTTAAATACTTAACCAATCCGCTGGAGATAGGATATGCTCACCGCTTTCGGTGCTATCGATGTGATCAAAGCTCCGTCAACTCTCAGCGGCAATGATTGCCAACAATGCGCTGCAGAGATTAGGAGCAGTATCGAACGCCATCGTGTGCGCATTGTTCTCGACATCGGTGGAACGGTCCTTATCGATTCCCAAGGTCTGGAGATGCTGCTGGATTGCAATGAAGACTGCCTCAGACGCGGCGGTGAACTTGTTATCGCCGCCCCCAATACTCTATGCGCAGAAATCTTCGAAATTACCGGCCTAGAGAAAGAACTTAATTGCCATAAAGACCTTCGATCCGCTTTAGGGAGTTTCTCCCGATGAGCGCTCTGGCTGGACCGATCAAAAACAAAAGAGCCCTGCACCGTCAACCCCTGGGCGAACGACTGATCCAGGAAGGCATCATCAGCCCTTCTATGCTCGAACAGGCACTCCGCGAGCAATCGACCACAGGGAGGCGTCTGGGTGAAACACTTGTTGCAATGGGGCTGGCGGGTGAAAATGAACTGCTCCCGTTCATGGCCGACGCGCTTGGCTTCAAGGCAACCCGCTTGCGTGAAGGTTTGATCGACCCCAGTGTGGTCCATCTCATACCACAACCGATCGCAAAGCTTTACAAGTGCTTGGCATTATTTAAAGTACGCAATGAACTTACCGTTGCCATGGTCGAGCCTCAAAACCTCGAAGCGGTCGACCATCTTCGACGAGTGACCAAACTCTCCATTCGACCTATTCTCGTTTTGTATTCCGCCCTCGAGCGATTGCTCGATCGGTCCTACGAAGCTGATTTCTCCGTCGATACGGTTACCGCCGATTTCGATAATAGGGAAATTGAATTAGGCGACGAAGAGAGCGCCATCAATATCGACCAAGTTGAGATCATGGCGGAAGGTAGCCCTGTGGTTAATCTGGTCAACTATTTATTGCTTCAAGGCGTGCGCCAAGGAGCAAGCGATATTCATATTGAACCAGGTGTCAAAAACTGCCTCGTTCGCTTTCGAGTCGATGGTCAATTGAGAGAGGTCCTTCGACCGCGGGCCGATGTTCATGCGGCTGCCGTTTCCCGCATCAAGGTTATGTCCAAGATGGATATTGCCGAACAAAGAAAACCTCAAGATGGACGTTTTCATGCACGCATTGACAATCGCACCGTAGACTTCCGCGTCTCCACACTGCCAACAGTGCAAGGTGAGAAAGTCGTGATGCGTATTCTCGACCGCGCCAGTATCAGCTTCGACCTCGACCGACTTGGCGTTCCCGAGGATCAACTCGCTCGCCTCAAGAGCATTCTCCGTAGACCTCATGGACTGGTATTGGTTACCGGCCCAACCGGCAGTGGTAAAACGACGACCCTCTACTCGGCCGTGGAAATGGTCAAAAATATCGCTCGCAATATCGTCACTGTTGAAGATCCGGTCGAATATCAACTTGAGTTGATCAATCAAGTACAAGTTCAACAAGCCCGCAATATGACCTTTGCCAGCGCGTTGAGAAGTATTTTGCGCCAAGACCCCGATGTGATTCTCGTGGGTGAAATCCGCGATGTCGAGACGGCAGAAACAGCCATTCAGGCCGCATTGACTGGCCATTTGGTGTTAAGCACATTACACACCAACGATACAGCATCCACGATCACGCGTTTGGTCGACATGGGTGTCGCACCGTTTAAAATATCAGCAGCCCTTGTCGGAATTGTCGCACAACGATTGGTGCGCAAGGTTTGCAACAATTGCAAAACGTCCTATTTTCCATCTGCCGAGTTGCTGAAAATGGTCGGCTATCAAGATCGAACCCGCCAACAGTTTTCCCGTGGACAAGGCTGCGCACAATGTCACGATACCGGTTTCCGCGGTCGCCGGGGAATTTATGAAATTCTTGACGTCAATCATAAAGTGCGTCAATTCATCCAGGACAGTGCACCCTTAGATCAAATTCGAGCCGAACTGCTTGCTCAAGGGGGCGGCTTGCTGCTTAGCCAAGCTCTTCGTATGGCCGATGATGGCCTAACCTCACTCGATGAAGTTATTCGCGTCGCGCACTTCGACTAAGCCGAGATATACAGGAACTGCCAGAATGCCCTTCCCCGAAACAGCGACACGTAAGTCCATTTCAAACACATCCAATCCTGGCCTAACCAAACCCACTGCAACCCCGTGGGACGCTTGGTCACTTCACCAAAATCCCAACCCACCCCAAGTCGACTTAGCTTCAACGCTCTCTCGCTCCGCTTCCCCGAATAATGGACGCCAAAAACAAAAATGGTCGCTGGTTAGCAATAAAAAGAAACAGCTTCTCAACATAACCAAACAACTTGCTCTGCTGGTTGAAACGGGGGTTGATATCTCTGAAGCAATAAGCGTGATCTCCGATCAGGTCCCCGATGGTCCAGTACGAAATGCTTGGATGACCATTCGCGACGACATTAACGATGGTAAATCCCTGTCGCTCGCCCTCAACCAGCAGAAAGGTGTCTTGGGAGCCGAATATGTGGTGAGTATCTCCGCGGGTGAAGCTTCGGGACGATTGGTAGAGGTATTGAAAAACACGGCATCAAAACTTGAAAGAGATATCGACCTGCAGCGGTCAACGCATTCGGCTCTTGCCTATCCCTGCGTCTTGTGCGTCGTTGCCTTTGGTGTGGTCAACAGCTTGATCTGGTTCGTGCTTCCACAGTTCGAAAAAGTTTTCGAAAATATGAACTTCAATCCCCCGTGGATTACACAAGTTCTACTGGACGGAGCTCGACTGATACGCGGCTATTTTGCGTTTCTAGCAATCGGCTTTATCGCTTCGGTCTGCGCGGTAGTATTCACTTGGCGGCATCCCAAGTTTGCTGTCAAACGCGATCGAGTGCTATGCTCTCTACCCATCATTGGAAAAGCCTATCGCAACCTGGCAACCAGCGGCTTTTTCCTCCTGTGCGGCACGATGCTCAAACATGGTGTACCCCTCCTGGAAACACTACAACTCTGCTCTCGTGCCACCTTCAGCCCTACTCTCCGCAACATACTTGAAGAAACTGAGCAAGAAGTTTTGGTGGGTCGTAACCTAAGCTATACACTCGCCAAATCAACATTTTTACCGCCAGGTGCCGCTTCCATGATCATGATGGCGGAAAAGTCGGGAAATCTGGATCGGGTGATGATTACCACTGGCGAGTATTTTGAGAAAGAGGGCGTTCAAAGTCTGCAACAAGCCCTCAAATTGCTCGAGCCCATCCTGATTGTCTGTATGGGTGGATTGGTCGCACTGGTTATAGCATCTGTAATGCTCCCCATGATGGATGCTAACTCGGCTGTCCGCTAAATCCGCTTGCAATCCAATCCGTTGGTTGCGGCATATTACCTAAGGTACTCGACGTTGGTAAAGTTCCTGAATAATCCACACACTACAAATCACATACAAGTTAAGAATATTCTATGCTTGAGCGATTATGCCAACATCGCAACTAGGTATAGCTTTATACCTTCGTTGGCGTTGTGATAGTTCATGCGCTGGGATTCCTCCAATGTTCGATCTCCTCAAAGGATCCTTATTTCCCTCACGACTCAGTGGATACGCTACGGGTTGGCTGGGGATCGACTTCGGTAGTACGACCCTTAAATTCGTACAATTACGCAAGAGACGTAATCAATTCGAATGCCTGCAGGATACTTGGATTGAAACGCCTTCATTGGATAACGACACCAAACTCCCACTGCGTGCGATAAAAGAGACTCCGCCCCCAGCAGCAATCGTCATCACTAATCGCTGGATTGAAATAGAGTATGAACCCAAAATTCCCGCGGACTCGCAGTCTGCATCACGCGAGTCTATGCAAGAACACGGGTCATCCGGCTGCGCTTTGCTTATTCCAGATCCAGAGTTTCAAGCAGCTATCCAGCCAAAGAAACTACAAGCCCATCCTGGCTTGTTATCCTGGCTTGGTGACCAAATCATCCGCGCAGGTATTGAACCGCGAGTTATCGATGCAACTCCCTGGACTTTAGCCCGCGCCTTAACTTTGCTCGATAGAAATGAGGAGCAAAGTGTTTCTGCAATCCTCGATTGGTCCGCGAACTCCCCCATGCTTGTCATACAGCGCAAGGGGTTACCCCAATTTTGCCGAAGTCTAGAAACAGGTGGACTAATCAAGATCGTAGAAGGTGTCAGCGAACGCCTACAACTCCCCAGTGCTGAAACCATCTACTATCTGAAACACTTAGAGAATTCGCATAAAACTTCAGAGACAAATGCCACTTCGGGTAAGCGACAATACGATTGGACCTCCTCGCTGCTAACTCCTCCTATAAGTCATTTGGCAGAAGATATTTCGAAAAGTCTACACTTCCTGAAAATTCAATGCCCAAAGTTATTGCCAACCAAGCTATTCCTCTGCGGTGGTGGCGCAACCCTTCCTTGCCTTGTTGAACAATTGCAATCGCAAATCGATATTCCTATTGTCCCCTGGTCACTCCCAACCATTGACGGTCATACACTGGGCCCCGCATCAGCACAAGCAGCAGCCCTTAGCGCGCTAGGATGGATGCCATGAAAGCCTACGTAAATCTTTTGCCACCAGAAATTCGAAGACGCAGCTTGAGCATTCATTTGCGACGGTGCTGGTACAAACTGGCTATCGCCCTCCTGATACTCGGCCTGCTATCGCTTATCCCATACCGCGCAACACAAAAATGGCTCCATCATCAAGTCCTCGAGTTGCAACCCATCGCGAAAAAATCTTTCGTCTTGCAGCAAAAACTTGACACACTCCGCCGGGAAACTTATCGCATTCAAAGCGCGCAAAGCCAGCATCTGTCCATGACAGGCAGATATCCTCCCTTGGCCGCACTAGTCACCCTGAGCGAATTTTGTGCCCGCCATCCAAAATCGATTCAAATCCTTTCGTTCGACTACAGCTACAATCGCTTTCCAAAACGCGAGGAACTCCCCGCCGATATCCTGGGACAAGAAGATGATGCTGCAATAAAACAAAATATGGCCGCCTCACAAACCTCAAATGATCCCCTCGGGACTCTCACTATCCGTGCTGAATTAACAGACCCCGCGCTTGCAACTGATCTGCTTAGTCATCTCAAAGCAACCAAACTTTTTAAAGAAGTCACCCTTTTGAATCATAACGTTGATCGCGAAAATGAAATCTATTCAAGTTCTATCGATCTCGCCTGCAAATTCTAGTGATCCCAACACATGCCCATGTCGACAAACTCCTTACGCATCCAAGCAACTGGCATTTTGGCAATTGTTATTGTGGCCTATGTCTTGTTCTCCTGCATTATGCTCCCCTGGTATCAAGATTACACAGACGTTCGACGAGAACTCTCCGACCTGAACCTGCTCTCGGCTAACCTCGAAAACAATGTGCTCGAAGTAAGTAAGTACCAGAAAAAACATAGTGAATTCAAAGAAAAGCTCAAAGATAGTTACGACTTCCAGGAGTCGGGGGCGACCGATCCTCTTGATTGGCTCCACAATATCTCCGAGAACTCTGGGATCAAAATCGACTCCTTTACCGACCATCGACACTCCATCGTCAATGCGCTACCAGCGGTCGATATCGATTTGAAAGCCCACGGTGACTACCAACAAGTTTGTACCTTCCTGCACCTGCTCGAACGCTCCATCCGCCCATGCTTTGTCAGTCGATTCAAAATCGATACCCGGTTCGATCACGAAAATATTCTTAATGTCGAAGCTCGTATTCTCGTATTTCCTGTATCCAAACAATTCCAGGACACACTCCAAAGCCCCCTTACTTCCTCCGTAGTGTCTCCATCGCATCCTCCTCAGACCGAGGACTCGTCGTCGTGAAATCGAATCAACAGACTCCTAAGTGGAAAATAGCCGCTATCCCGATTCTCTTGGTCATCCTCGGAACAGTGCTCTGGAATAACTCTCGCTCCAATTCCGACCAGGAATCGCTTGAACTCCTCACTCGAACAAAGCAGAAAAATACTGCGACCGCCTCCCCTTGGAACACGGGACAAAAACAAACTGCACTGCGTTACAACCCATTCAAAATCCAAAATGCAAAGCTTATCCCGAATACTTCCCCCACTTCACTAGCGTCCGTAACCGCCAACTCCGATCCGACTCCTCCCGCCCATTCAGACCAATCCTCATCTTATCCAACACAATCCATTCAAGACCTTTCCTCGAAATCGGTCACACTGCTCATTCGAAAAGGAAAAAAGGATATCGCAATCATCGGCGGTCAGGTCATTCGATCCGGTCAACGCCTCGAGACCGGGCTCGAAGTCCAGTCCATCGACATGAATCGCATTTTGCTATCAAATCCAAACGATACCCCCAAACCATCCCTCAGTCCTTGAACTAGGACTTATCGATAAGATTTAACGCTTAGCGAAACTTTTCTAAAAGTAACGAATATGCGTCTCCGATAACCTCTGTAGAGTCTAACTACTTTTCCGAGGTGATCATGACGTGCGCCAGGCAGATATTAAAAGGACGAGCACTCAAACTGGGTCTACCCAGTTTGTTCATCCTTTTTGTTTTAATTGCCTCGACTGCATTCGCCCAAAGCTCACCTATTGAACAGCAGTTGCAATCCCTACGCGAATCGAATCCCTCCACTGTTGTCCCAAACCTACAGCAACTCCCCCCCCCGCTCCCACAAGCAACTGCAGCAGAAAATCCTGGCGTTTTACCCATTGCACAATCGCCAAATCCTACAGCGATCCCTCCCAATGCAATACCGCTTGCCACTCCACGGCCTGCTGGTGAATTAAAGGTGGAAGCTCAAAACGATTTGGTATCGATCTTTGCCCGTGATGCCGACTTGCGTACGCTCCTAGCGACTATTGCGCAAGAAAATCGCATCAGTATCATTCCATCTCAAGAAGTGAGCGGTACCGTTTCAGTTACCCTCCACGATAAACCAGTGCTTCAAGCCTTGGATGCTATCCTCAGAATTCAAGGTTTTACTTGGCAAGTTCTCGATAACATCATTTATGTTTCCAAACCGGATACCAAACTCAATCAAAATCCGACTGTACTCGGCTTGCAACTACAAGTTTTTGAACTCAATTACATCGCTGCGATAGATGCTGAAAAAGTCATTTCCGGCTTGCTCTCACCAGGTGGCCGCGTCTTCGCACAAGCTTCAACCAACACCAATCCGAGACAGTCCGGTGAGCGACTCATCGTAGAAGATTTTCCAGACCGAGTTCAGCGAATCGCCGAGTATTTGCAATGCGTCGATGTTCCACCTCGCCAAGTGCTTATCGAAGCCGAGGTTCTTCAAGTGAACCTCAACGAAGATGAGAGACATGGAGTCAATCTAGAGCAACTGTTGCGACTAGGGAATGGTCGCTTGACGGTTGAGTCCGCCGGCATGGCCTCAACCGCTACAGGAATCCCCTCGTTTATGCTTGGTGTTGAAAGCACTGATCTCACGGCCGTTATCGAGTTTCTTAAGTCGAAAAGCAATGTGCGAACTTTGGCGACTCCTAAATTGCTTGTTGTCACAGGACAAGAAGGCAAGATTCAAGTAGGTTCGAAACTCGGCTACACCACGATCCAACAGAACCAAACTAGCACAATTCAAAACGTGGAATTTCTCGAATTGGGTGTGATCCTAACCGTAGAACCCATTGTCACGCGCGATGGACAAGTCCTCATGAAAGTGCAACCGCAAGTCTCCGGTGGCCGAATCAATCCTGATACCTCTCTGCCTGAAGAAGAAACAACTCAGACCGAAACCACCGTCCTACTACCCGATGGTAAAGGCATGATCATCGGCGGATTGATCAAAGAAGATGATGCGAAAAAGAGCACTTGGGTTCCCTACCTCGGCGAAATACCATTGATCGGGGGGCTGTTCCGAAAACGCAGCGCCTCCTCATCTCGATCCGAAGTCATTATCGCGTTGACACCGCACATCGTGCCGTATCAAGAACCCATTTTTTCCAGAGAAGCCAATCAGTATCGTCGCGTCACCGGTCTTGAGCCCAATACGGGCGAGCAACAATGGGTACCAGGACAAGTTTTTGAGAACTCCCAAGAAATAGGAAACTACAACCGATCCATCTACAACTCACCGCTTTACGAATCAACTTCAGAGTTTCCCACGCCATCTCCCAACTATGCTCCTATGCAGCCTGTGAGCATCGAACAGAGTAATGGTTATTCCCAGCCGCCCACTTATCTACCCGCCAACTCCAGTCCCAATCCTCCCGTTCAACCCGCTCAACCCTTCACTCCCTGAAAATCGAGCGATTCTCAAAACTCTCTCTCGACCCGATGTTGTCTTTTTGCATCATTTAAAAACTTCTCGATGCTTTCTGTCAACGCGTTTTGCCACTTGCTGCTCGCCGCAAAAAAAATCAACCCAACACCAAGTTTACGCTAGCCTTTAAGTCAATTTTCATGGCTGGAAATCGCTCCGTATGCCTTGATCATTTACTGTCTGTAACGATCTTGAGCCCTGTTGCCCATCCATGGTAGTCATCTCCATCTAAATACGTTCTCGCCATCGTGCCTTTGCACTCAAAACGCCAACCCTCTGCTTCACAGGCACAATATTTGCCATCTCTTCAAGATGTTGCTTTAGCCCTGCACTCCTCGTTAGCAAGGTGAACTATGTCTGCGAGTGACACTCAACGTGGCAATTCAAAAAATCTCCGCTCCACGGGCACAAAGACTAATGGCCTAGGAAATCGAAATCTCTGGTGCGCATTGATTGTCGTTGTATTGCTCAACTTGCATGTTGTTGCGTTTCTCGAGAAATCCGTCGCTCAGGATTCGCCGCAGTGGAGACGAACAAAAGATGGATGGGTTGATATGCGACTCGAGTTGCAAACGATTCAAAAAAACTCGGCTCCTGATTACAACTCAAGTTGGAGCAATATTTGGCCAACCGCTGCTACTCTTTGCATCGGCTTAACGGCCTATTGGTTGCTCACCGTGGAAAACACCACCAATTTTCGGCAAAATTCGAGAAAATTTTGGGAGAAGTCTTTAGGGCACTTTTTCCGACAATCCACTCTTTTTTCGTCGAAAAATAATGGGGCAAATGCCATCTCGCTAGCACCCATTGAGCTGACCACGCTGGAAAGAAATCGCAATCTACCCCACCACTAGAACAACTTTGAATTAGCTAGCGCTCGTCCCCCTAAAGCCCCTCGCAACCATTTTTTCTCTCGCGCTGCGGCACTTTGGCACTCCTAACCTCCCGTTCGCTTGTGCCTTTTTTCACGAACTCCTGCAGCGTCCTCCAAGAACTACGCTTTCATCTTAGGGAAAGAATGTTTCCATAGAGACTTCTCGCCGCAAGCATTCAGCACCGCCCCCTTCACTTTTTGTGATGACACGGCTGGCACTTTTCGATAGCCTAAAAGATGAAACACCTTGGCAAGACGCCTCTGCTCCCGCGATTCAAATCCCACCTTAAATTTCAGGCTTCCTGAAATGTCGAATGAGGAGTGTTAACTATGTCAGCCGATTGGTTCTATTTGAAGACAGGTTTTTTTCGGACACACAAAACCGTAGGGCCTTTGTCCGAACCTGATTTGCTAAGCAAAATCTCCAAAGGAGAGATCCGCCCAGATACGATGCTTAGCAGTTCGACCAAAACACATGGGCAATGGGTTCCCATGAAGAAAATTCGTGCCGCGATGGATCATTGGGAAAAAACGCATCCACAAAATCGTACGCCTCTTTAAAACGCGACCTCGAACAGAATCGTTGTTTCCTAAAGCACTTTATCTGACCGTGCTTCAGAGAATCATGATAAATCGCAAATGGCACTGCATTGAAAAAGGCACAGCGAATCCGATTCGCTGTGCCTTTTTCTTTTTGGTCGTCTCGCTTACTTGGTCGTCTCTCTTATTTTCAAGTCCTCTCAAGAGACTTTCCAAGCACCAACTTCCGAAAAATTCGGCAACCTTTCCGCTTCCTAGAGCGATTTGATCCGAATATTTTTGAACTGAACTTTCATGGGAGGCCCAGCATGTAATTGCAATGCCAGAATACCCTTAGCCTGCGCACTGTTCGATACGTCTTCAACTGTCGACATCGGTACTCCATTGATGATATGTTGCAACACACCACCCTTAGCAATGACCACATAATCATTCCATTGCTCAGCCTTGATCTTTTTTTGCAACTCCCCTTTATCTCCGAGTGATTTCAACACTTCAACTGTCTTATCACCCGTGATCTTCACCGACTGACCACGCTCAGCTAAAATCCCGCGACCACGCTCTTCATAATTAATGCCTGAATAAGTGGGCGAAGAATCGATATCTGCTTGATATCCACCCACGATGAACTTTTCTGCATCTGCGAGTTTACTTCGGTACTGAATACCCGAATTGCCCCCGACGATTTTATACTGCAGTCGCAATTCGAAATCTGCTACCTCTTTATCCCATACAATAAACGTGTTGTTCGGCGTAGGCTTCTCCGCGGTGTTCGTTCCCGTGATCGCACCATCCTCGACAGACCAATACGTTAAATTACCTTTCCAACCAGTTAAGTCCTTGCCATTAAAGATCAACTCGAAACCTTCCTCCTTGGGCTCGTCCGCAACACTACTGACTCCTAACGACCAAACCACAGCACAACTCATCAACACGGTACAAAGTGCACTCTGCAATCTCATCGAACAAACTCCAAGAGGTAACATAAGTTGGGAGGAAATTCAGCTCAGCTAAAATGCTACTCCGCGCCGAGCGATCAATCCAGTAGCACTCCTCGAATAAACCCACCCAAAATGGGCACAAAACAGTGGAATCCAACCTCCAAGCGAATCATCGAAGAGTTACCGACCTACTTTTCTTGCTGTCGCTCTGCGTGCCCCTGTGCGAATAAAACCGTTTGACTACAATACCCCGAAAATGGTTCTGTTCCATTCATTCTATCATGCTGCGGAGATTACTATGGTTCGAAGCGTATTGTGGGCATGCTTGGGATGCTTTTTAGTCTCTAGTCTTGCACAATTCGGATTTGCAGAAGGAAACACGATGGTCGTCATTAAAACATCCAAGGGCGATATCAAGCTTGAACTTTTTGCGGACAAATCCCCTATCACCGTTGGGAATTTTTTGACCTATGTCAAAAACGGACACTACGATGGCACGATCTTCCACCGCGTCATCGATGGCTTCATGATCCAAGGTGGTGGCATGGATGCAAACATGAAAGAAAAGAAAACCCTAGCGCCCATTAAAAATGAGGCAGCCAACGGGGTTTCCAATAAAAGGTATACCCTGGCCATGGCTCGTACGAACGATCCCGATAGTGCAACGGCTCAGTTTTTCATCAATCTCGTCGACAACAAATTTTTGGACAAAAACCCGGGGTCGGCCGGCTACGCAGTTTTTGGTCAAGTGGTCGAAGGGATGGATATCGTTGACTTGATCGGTAAATCCAAGACTGGCAATAAGGGTTTCCATCAGGACGTGCCGGTAGAATCCATCACGATTGAGTCGATCAAGTTGCTCACACCTGTGAAATAGTATTGAACGAAAATCGACGAGAGCTATTTTTTGCAGGTCAAGGTTTAAACCATTTGCCATTTTTTGCGAAGCCACCATTCGGCAACCAACAGCAGGGCAAAGAAACCTAAGTAAATCCATTGGTCAGACGCTTTATCACCCAAGCGTCTGGCCAGTTGGACCTCTGTCTGTTGAGCTTGCAACCTTCTGACCAAATCGCGAACTGCCATCGCTACATTCGAGCCATCTACCAATTGACCTCCAGCCGCTTTGGTACTCTCTGCCAACTGGCCCAGCAATTGCCAATCTGGAACCGGGTTTGCCAATTCAATCGAGTTATCCAGAACCAAAAACGGCAACTCGGTCGACAAAGGCATCGCGTTCCCATCGTCGGTCGTTCGACGAGAGCTCGCCCGCAATTTATAGATTCCCGCCTCACCTTCGACCATCCAGGCACCCTCCAGGAGGTCGTTACCTTTTTTAGTCGTCTTGATCGGTTGGCGCGTTCCATCAGGTCGCTCAATCACCACCTCGACATTATCGGGAATCTCTTGTTGCCCAGTACCAGCTTGCCAGCGGACGCGAAAAGGAGCCTTTTGTTCTCGATACAACCGTCTTTGATCCATCGCCAAGCTCAAACCTTCTTCGATTCGATCCCGCCCTAAAACCCACAAGAGCGACTGCCGCCAAAACTGCTTGTGCACCTGCTGCTCACCATGTAGCCACCATTTCCAAGTGGAATCGACGGCCATGGCCAACACTCGACCCCGCTCGACCGCTGCAGCTACCATCAGAGGCTGCTGCTGGTCACCGGTGGCAATAATTTGTATGCCCGGCAGCTGCTTTGCATTGAGCCAGCGATTTGCTCCGTCCAAGCTCGGTAAACTCGTCCACAATTGATTGTTCTTGTCGTTGTCGCTCGCGAGTTGTGTTATGGGATGCTTCCCGCTAGGCATCATTTTGATTTCCCCTGGCCAATGTAACTGTGGCAAAATGGGTTGCCCAAACGGTTGTTGCATTCCACCTCGCAATTGAATGGGAACAATCTCCGCAAGAGGAGTTCCTCCATAGCCACCAGCGTCATAGGCATGGAACCCTCCCAGCATCAACAAGCCAGCCCCATTCTTCACCCGCTCCTTAAGTATCTCTAATTGCTCTTTGCCGAAAGCAGCCGAATCGATATCGCCCAGGATAAAAGCATCGTATTGAGTCCCTTCGATGATGCTCTTCAGTTCGATGGGCCAACGCTCGCGCGAGCTACCAGGTAGAATCAAAAAATCGAGCTGAATATCGGGAGATGCGTTGATGCTTCGTCGCAAAAATAACTGTTCCTGTCTCGGTTGCCCCTCAAAATAAAGCGCTCGCACGCCTCCACTTTTTACCGTGACAAAGCTGGTTGCAATGTTATTGGTAGTAATTGCTTCGTTGGTCTGGCCCTCAGCTTGAATCACAATACGATACTCGCCCGGATCGGGTGCCGTAATCGGTATCGAAAATGGCATAACTTCATCCGACTCTTTCGGTGAAATCTCCTTCCTGTCCAAAACCGTCGCAGTGCCGTCGCTTCCAATCAATGAGACTTGCAACGGAATCTGCAAACCGACCATACCCCTCAATCTCAAGGTACCCTTAATATCCAACTTATTTCTCGAAAAGACATCTATCTCTTCGGCGACGCCTTCGATTGCAATATCTCGACTATCGGCGCTACCTCCACGCGGACCATTTCCCACCGCAATGATAGGCTGGTCCATTTGCCCCATCTGCCGCGCAACTTGTATCGGATCAAAATTCGAGTTCACTGCCGTAAGCGTGCCATCTCCCACCAGAACAAGTCCAGCCATAGGACTTTCTCGCTTCATCGTAGATAGATCCGATAAAGCCCTGCCAATGTCGGTTGCCTTCCCAAGCGGTTGTTCCGGAAAGTCAACTTCCCCTTCTTCGCTGACAGCTAGAGGGCGCAACTGATCGTCATAGCCATAAACCACCAAATCCAAGTCCTCTTTGGAACTTTGTGCAATTTGGGACACCTCACTCCAAATCTCTTGCTGCTTCTTCCAACGACTCAGCCCACTACTATCGCTGGGCAGTTGCTGACTGGCAGAAAAATCGAGCATCACCGCGAGAGTAGCTCGCTGCGACTTGAATTGACTCCACACCAATCCTGGACGCAGCATCACTAGAATCACTAGCAGAATAAGCACTAAGCGCAAAGCAATCAGAACTCGCCACCGCGTACGACTTACCGATGCAAACTGCGGCTTGATCCATAGACCAGCCATTAGCACTACGGCTACCGCAATGACTAACAGCCAACTTCCCAATAATGGCTCAAAACTCCAGGAGGTCATGCGATCTGCCCCCCTCCAGATTTTTTTGTTGCGCCTGTAAGATTCCACTGGTAAAATCGATTTGCCATCCATTGCTCTCCGAACAATAACGCGCACACCAGCAGCAGCGCAAATGGAAAAAGCTCCCTACCATATCGGGCCTCGCCGACACTTTGCTCTACCTCACTGATGTCGCGGGCAATTCGGCAATTCTCTTTTCCCAAAACAGCTTCTAAGTCCGATTTCGATATGCGTCTTAAATCCGTGACCGTAGCTGATGAATTCACTGATACGCCGCGCACCACTGGACGATCCAAAACCCCGCGCAAGCGATAGACACCTGGCACTTGCAAGTTGGGAATAAGCAAACTCCCCGCACGCGCGTCGACTTTCGATGTATCGCCTCGAGGCGTAAACAGTCGATATTGCTCAGGAAAACGGTCCGATGGATTATTCAATACGGCCGATTGCCCAACACCATAATTGCTCTTTTCATCGACGGAGCCTGCCAAGTAGCGTATTGTACCTAGTATTAATCCATACGTGGGCCACCACTCCGCAGAAGATGTCAATTCATTCCATGGATTGCGCTGCTCGATACGACTCGGTTCCGGTACCATGGTCGTCCAGGTTACAATTCGTCCCCGACCGCGGCCTTGTTCAATAATCGCAGGCAAACCACTCAAGCTATAACGCACCAATATCTGAGGCGTCGCCCCAGACTCGTTTTGTTGCAATTCTAAATCCCAATGCCGAAACACGGGTAAAGATGCGAAAGGCGCTTCCTCCGCTCGTCCACCAAAAAATTGAAACAGGGCATGACTTGGACGCTCAGGCACAAAGTAAACCGATCGATCATCGGCCGCTCGCCGCGATATCCGCAGAGGCATACCAGGCAACAACCTGCTCAGCGCAGATTCTTTAAGCGTTTCAGGAGTACCCAGACGCGGCCCCATCACCAGCATGAGCCCGCCACCGTCCTGCACATATCGATCTAGCTTGGCAAAGTCAGGCTCGGCTAACTCTTTTGGATCCAAAAGAACAATCACCTCATAACGTTCCAGCGGAAAACTTTTTAAATCGGTCAAATCGCATTCATCAACGACTCCACTTCCGCTGGCAGACAAAATCGTAGTCAATAATCCTCGCTCTTCAATCCGATCACCGACAACCAATATTTTTCCTACCTCGCCCACATTGAGAGTCAAATAGCGAATATCATCATTGACAAGCGGATCGCCACGCTCTAACTGGATTCGGTAGTACTGAGTCCCCTGAACTAAATCTCGTATCTCAAATTTCACCACAGCTGTCTCGGTATCGCTAAGGTCGGCAAACTGTCGCTGGACCACAACTGTTTCCGGCAAGACATACTTACCATCTCGAATCATCGGGAGATTAGGATCCTCCTTCTCAAGCAATAATTCGACTGCAACTTTATCTCCTACCGTTTCCGAAGTTCGCAGGACTGGAGTCTCAATGGTAACCGAACCACCAGGTGCTAACTCCGCCTGACTGATATCCAAGTCACCCATCGTCCAGTTTTGAGCGACATCCACTCCAACATCCAAAAACTGCAATAGGACTGCAGGTTTGGCAGCGAATAAATCTTGTAATCCCGAATCCGTGCTTCCTAACCACTTGTTGGCAGTCATGTCGGTCACCACATAGACTTCACGACGATCCAATGACTCTTCGCGAACCATCTGTACGGCTCGCTGAATCGTTTGAGGTAGAGCGGACGATTGATATTGGATTTCAATTCGCTCAAGCTGCCGGATAGCCGAACTGCGATCCAAGGCGAACTGCCCAGTCGCTTGAGTCAATATGGCCACTTTGCTTTCAGAAGGTAGCTTCTGTATCAATTCGCCCACCAATTCTTTCGCCACCTCGAGTCGACTTCGATTCGAAAACTTGTATTCCATGGTTGGACTGATATCGACAATGATCACTGCTGCAACAGGTGAGTCTTGTTGCAGCGCCGGTGCAGTAGCTCCGCGAGCTAAAGTCAATACGCTCCAGCCTATCGTGACAAGCCAGAGAATCGCAGAAACACTACCGGTCGCGATGGCAATCGATGCCCCTCGCCGGCCCGCGATAGAAATCAAGAAGGCGACGGTAGCAAGTGTGGCTAGTACCCCAACGCCGCCTACCGCCAGCCAAGTCGCCAACATATCGCTGTGAACATTGGGGCGGGCCAGGGCAAAGGCCATCAATAACAATACCAAGCCACGCAAAGCCAACAACAACCACTGACGTATCTGCCAAGATCGGCGATGCGTTTGAACCGTTTGCTTGACGAATCGCAAAGCGGGAAACGTGATCGGCTTGGGCGGACGCTGCGACCATAAATGCAATGCAACAGGAACTAAAGCCAACAAGCCTCCGGCTAGCAAAGAGAGATGCAAAAACGTCATCGTTTCAGCCCCTATCTCTGCGTTTAAGTAGATACTCCATCAAGGCCTTATCATAAGCCATTCCAGTATCCAGAGGCACGTAATCGATTCTCGCTTCGGCACAAGCGTTTTTTAATCCCTCTCGATACGCTTTTATTTCCTCTCGATACTGCTGCGCAACCACGTCGGCATCGACCGGGAGAGATTGACCACTTTCCGGATCAGCCAATAAAACATTACCCGAAAATGGAAAACTCACTTCGGCTTCATCCAGCACGTGAAAGACAATTACATCATGCCCCGAAAAACGCAACAAGCGAAGGGCTGCTAAAGTCTCTTTCGTATCGCCGAGTAAATCGCTAAAGATCATGACCAGACTGCGATGACTGATCATAGCCGCTAACTGCTTTACTGCCGCTGCAACGTCGGTCTGTCCGGTCGCTTTGATCTTGGTCAACAGACTCAAAATATTTGGCAACTGTCCTTTGCGACTTTTGGGTGGCAGACTCGCTCGAATTTTTGTATCAAATGTCACCACACCCACCGGGTCTTGTTGCATGATCATCAAATAGGATAGCGCCGCGACTAAACAAATCGAGTAATCGAGTTTGGTCAATTGCTGCCGATAGGTGTATGCCATCGATTGGCTAAGATCCACCATCAAGTAACCTGTTAGATTCGTCTCCGACTCAAATTTCTTGACGTAATACTTCTCTGTTTTCGCATAAGCCAGCCAGTCAATATCCTTCGGATCATCACCCGGGACATAGCGCCGATGCTCACTGAACTCCACCGAGAATCCCTGAAATGGACTCGCGTGCAAACCTTGCAAAAAGCCTCGAACAACCATTTGTGCGCGCAAATCAAGCCGTTTGATCTGAGCGGCTAACTCTGGCTTTAGGTATTGCTCAACGGCCGTCATACGCGCCGATCGTTCTGTGAAAATACGTCATTCAAACAAAAGATACACAGGAAACATGGCTTACAGTGCCTTACTCCTGAACCGGTGGAGGAATCGGTGCGTTGGCAAACTTGGGAATTTCTGGCTCTGGAATATCTTTCAGCAAACGTTGAACCATTTTGTCCGTCGTTATGCCTTCAGCCTGCGCCTGAAAATTCGTACTGACACGATGTCTCAATACGGGGATAGCTATGCGGCGGATATCATCGATCGCCACACTAAAACGGCCATCCATTGCCGCAATCGCTTTACCCCCCATGATCAAAAATTGCCCCGCTCGCGGCCCCGCTCCCCAATCAACCATCTCTCTCACATAAGGAGGTGCTCGATCATCGCTCGGTCGAGTCGCACGTACCAAATGAGCAACATATTTGACTACAAAGGGACTCACCGCCACGCTCTGAACCAGTTTTTGAATATTAAGAATCAAACGTCCAGAAAGAACCTTGCTCACCTCGGGTTTCTCATGACGTGTTGTGGCCAACAATATCTTCTCTTCCTCATCAGCCGATGGATAGCCAACTTTGATATTGAACATGAATCGATCCAATTGAGCCTCTGGCAACGGGTAGGTTCCTTCCTGCTCAATCGGATTCTGAGTGGCAATCGTAAAAAATGGTTCCGGCAGAGTGTACGTTGTCCGGCCGACCGTCACCTCGCGTTCTTGCATCGCCTGCAACAGTGCAGCTTGCGTTTTCGGTGGAGTGCGATTGATTTCGTCCGCCAATAAGATATTGGTAAAAATGGGACCCTCGACAAATCGAAACTCACGCTTGCCAGCAGCATCTTCATCCAGAACATTCGTCCCGGTTATGTCGCTGGGCATCAAGTCAGGCGTGAACTGAATACGCTTGAAGGAAACATCCAAAATGCGAGCCAACGAGCTTACCATCAACGTTTTCGCCAGCCCCGGAACTCCCTCGAGCAAGCAATGCCCCCGCGTAAAAATCGCTGCGAACAATTGCTCGACCACATCATCCTGGCCGATAATGACCTTCGCCAGCTCTTGGCGCATCGCATCCCGATGCTCGCGGAATTCACGCAATAAGTCTCCCACACTGCGCGTTTTAGACGCTGCTTGTTTTTCTTCCATGGAACCTGCTTCTATATTCCGCTCGGTGGCTATTGTTCGCTATGCTATCCAGAGGAAAACGTTGGGGCGATCGCTCGCTCCCTACCGCATTTACCCCAGAATCTATTATTCTATCGAGGGGCGGTCGGAAAAGAATGCGTCTCGCCGAATTACTTCTGTGAGGCTAAAAGGACAAGCTATGCTTAATAGGCCCAAACCACTCAACCTACTTATTTACGCCATTTTAGTGTGCCTAGGGCTCGTCTTTCCCAATCCCGCCTCAGCTCAAAATGGGCAGAATCTGACGGCCGCTCAGGTGAACCAAGCCATCGGTCGGGGTGTCGATTACCTTCTCAAAGTTCAAAACCAAAATTCCGGCGGCTGGGACGAATACGCCAACGAGAATTGCGGAGCATCCGCCCTGGTTACCCTAGCGCTCCTGAACTCCGGCGTACCACCCACGCACCCCGCAATCGCCAAAGCCCTGAATTATCTGCGAGGTATTCAAGCCAATCGTACCTACTCAGTCTCCCTACAAACCATGGTTTTCTGCGCCGCGAATCCCAATGAAGACCTCCTTCGCATTAAACAAAACGTCCAATGGCTTGTACAAGCCCAACGCCCGAATGGAATGTGGGGCTATGAATCAGCCAATCTTTCCTCCGATCCATCGAACACCCAGTTCGCCCTGCTTGCCCTTTCCGAAGCACAGCGACTCGGTGTCGCCGTCAATCCCAAAACGTATGAAAGCTCTTTGCGATATTGGTTGCAATCTCAAAGCAATGAAGGTGCCTGGAGCTACAACGACCACATGTTCACCGGTAGCATGACCGCAGCCGGTATCACTTCGGTTATCATCACCGTCGGCCAACTCGGCCAACCTCACGCGAGCATCAAAAATAATCGCGTCGACTGCTGTGGGAAAACCAATATCACCAATGACCCCATCGAAGCTGCCTTGAATTGGCTAGCGAGAAATTTCAAAGTCTTCTCCAACCCCGGCGGACAGTGGCAACTGTACTACCTCTATGGCTTGGAACGAGTCGGTCGATTGACTGGACAACGCTTTATTGGCGAACATGATTGGTATCGCGAAGGTGCCGCCCAATTGCTTGGCCAGCAAGATCGCCTGGAAGGTTTCTTTACCTCCACCAGCGGTTTCGAGTCCTCCCTCCACATCAATACGGCCCTCGCTTTGCTCTTTCTCTCCAAAGGTAAGCGTCAAGTCGTCGTTAGCCGTCTCGATTATGGACCTCAAGAGGACTGGAATATCCATCGATTCGCCATTCCAAATCTCACCGCTCATATTGAACAAGCTTGGAAAAGAGACCTCGCTTGGCAAACGATAGAACTCGATAAATCGAAAATTGAAGACCTTCTCGAATCACCCATCCTTTTTATCTCCGGCTCAAACGAGATTCGCTTGAATCCTGCGCAAAAACAATTGCTGAAGCAGTACGTCGAAAACGGGGGATTCCTTTTTGCCGAAGCTTGCAATGGAGACGGTTGTGATGGCCAAGCATTTGATCAATCTTTCCGCGCTTTGATCGAAGAGCTATTCGGTCAGCCACTGCAAAAACTTCCCCCCACTCATCCCATATGGTTTGCCGAAGCCACGATTGATCCACAAGCTTTACCCGAAGAATTCTGGCTCTTCGGACTCGATGCATGCTGCCGAACCAGTATTGTCTACAGCCCAATCCCACTTTCCTGTCGCTGGGAACTGAACCCTGCGGTGAAAACCCAACGCGAAATCGCCCCTCGAGTGCAGAGCGAATTAGATAATGCCACTAAGATTGGTTTGAATGTCGCCGCCTATGCGACGGGAAGACAATTGAAAGAAAAACTTGATTCGGTACAGGTTGTTCGCGCGGAATCCGAGACGACTCAAATCTTGCGCGGCCATATCGCCATCCCCAAAATCCAACATGGCGGTGGAGCCAACGACGCTCCTCGAGCTATTCCGAATTTGTTGCAATGGTTCCGGAAAGAACAACCAACCGACGTTACGACCAAACCCATTTTGATCAATGCCAAACTGGAAGAACTGGAAAAGTACCCCATTGTTTTCATGCATGGACGAGCTAGCTTCAGCTTTACCGACGAAGAACGTACGGCTCTCCGGACTTATCTAGAACGCGGCGGTTTTCTTTTTGCCGATTCCATTTGCGCCAACAGCGCGTTCGCCGAATCCTTTCGCAAAGAATTGGCTCTGATCGCTCCCAATAATCCGCTCCAACCACTCCCCGCGACTCATCCACTACTCACTGAAGAATTCACTGGCTTTGACATTCGACAAGTAAGTCTCATCGATCCACTGAAACGTGGAACAGGTGGTGTCGTGGCCCAGCAACAAGACACAACCCCCGAACTCGAATTTGTACTTTGGGAAGATCGCGTTGCCGTTGTCTTCTCGCCACTCGACTTGAGCTGTGCATTAGAGAGTCAGCAGTCGCTTCAGTGCAAAGGCTACACTCGGGACGACGCCGCCAAAATCGGCATCAACATCATCCTCTTCGCCCTCCTCCAATAACCGCCCCCTGAAAACTGAAAACTGAAAACTGAAAACTGAAAACTGAAAACTGAAAACTGAAAACTGAAAACTGAAAACTACCCCCTCCTCCTCACCCAATCCACCACCACGGCGATAATAATGACCCCTCCGGTGATGATCCGCTTCATCGGCTCACTAGCCCCCACCGAGGCCAGCCCGGTCTGCAGCACTGCGATCACCAATACACCCAGAAAGGTTTGCACGGCCGAGCCTCGCCCCCCCATCAAACTGGTCCCGCCAATAACCGCTGCCGCAATAGCCGATAATTCTAATCCAACGGCCGCATTGGGATCTGCCAATGATAATCGACTGCATTGCATAATCGCTCCCACCCCACACAACGCCCCCAAGATGACAAACGAGAGCCAGCGATAGGGTCTTGGATCTATTCCGGAATATTTGGCCGCTGCTTCGTTGGTACCAATAGCAGTCCAATATCTACCCAAGAGCGTTTTGGACAAAACGATCTGACCGACAACCACGATCAGCAGAGCGAATCCGCAGGCAGGCGATAATCCCCAACTACCACTTGAGCCAAACCATTGCAGCGCGGAACCTAAGTATTTTGTTTCAGACTCCGTAACACTGTAAGCGGTTCCCCGTGCAATCTCCAGCATCCCTAAGGTGACGATAAAGGATGGAATTCTTAACGACACACTGATGCTACCATTGATTGCACCGCAGCTAGCTCCAACGACTACGGCGCCCATCATCGCTAGGGGCATAGGCCAGTGCTTATCGATCATCCATTTTCCAATAAAAGCTCCGCAGAGAGCCAAGACCGAACCGACGGACAGATCAATGCCACCTGCAATCAAGACAAAGGTCATGCCGATGGCGACGACGGTCAGATCGGGAATCTGGTTGGCAATCGAAATCGCCGTCCGCGCACTGAGGAATCGCTCACTCAAACTTCCAAAAACTGTGACCAATATCAACAAAACGATCACTAATCCACAAGACTCTTTCAGGGATCTCAAGTGGCTTGTCCACCGAGTAAAGAGTGTGGTATCGGCTGCGTTGGTAAGCTGTACCATTTACGGTCTACTTCGAAAAAGGGTCACTTCAATTGTTCCGCGGTAATTAAATCAACGGGTGTTTCGCGATCTTGCACGACAGCATCAGCTTGCTCAATAAACTTCAAAGCATATTCGATTCCATACACGGCCAATTGATCACCATGCTGATCAGCAGTTGCTAAGATCATCCCCTCTTTAACAGCCTGTTGTACGGCTGCAATATTATCGAAACCAACAACCATCACCTTTTCCGTGAGCCCAGCAGATCGGATCGCAGCCAGTGCGCCTAGAGCCATGCTATCGTTGCAAGCCATAACCGCTTTCACATCGGGATACTCTTGTAGAATTGACGCGGTAATCGTGTTGGCCAGTCCGGTTTCCCATTCTGCGCTCTGCGCGGAAACAACTTTTAAGTTCGCCGCATTTACTGCATCTTCGAATCCCAGCTTGCGTTGTTGGCCATTGAAAGAGGTACGAATTCCTTCCAGTATGGCAACCTCATCTCCACCCTTCAGTCGACTTGCCAGATACTCGGCTACTTTTCTCGCACCCGCTCGATTGTCTGGCCCCACAAAAGGAATCGATAACTTCTCCTCTGCTAAAACGGAAGCATCCAAGCGATTGTCGATATTTACAATGATTACACCTGCTTGTTTGGCTTTTCTCAGAGCGGGAACCAAAGCTTTTGAATCCGCCGGCGCGATGACAATCGCTTGAACTCCCGCGGCGACCATCTCATCCACCAAAGCAACCTGACGACTCAAATCTCGCTCATCCTTGATACCGTTGATGATCAAATCGTACTGGTCGCGGTGTTCCTGTTGATGCTTTTCGGCGCCGGCCGCCATAGTGGAAAAAAATTCGTTCGCTAACGATTTCATGACCAAAGCGATTTTCGGACGCTTCCTAGCATCAGAAGCCGATGGAGCCGAAGGCTTGGAATCATTTTTGGAATTACAGCCAACGACAAAGCACATCGATAGACAACTTAAAACGGTGAGCCATCCTCGCCAAGAATTCATCTTCAATCCCCTAACTGATTTAATTTGTACTTTTCGATATCGCCTTTATTCATCGCCGTTATTCTCTAGCCTTGGCCTCGACCTCTGCACGCCACGGAAGTGAGGTCTGTGCGCCCCATTGTGTCGTCGCCACTGCGCCGGCCACACAGGCCATTCGGCATGCCTGAAGCAATTCCTGCTGCTCACAAAGATACACTGCCAACGCACCGATAAAAGCATCTCCGGCCGCTGTTGTATCGATCGGCTCAACAACGATCGAGGGCACAAGCTCGAATTGATATTCTTTTTCAGAACGCTTCCCAATACACGCGCCCTCTTTTCCCAAAGTGATAACTACTTGCGATGCTCCTCGATCCAATAGCAACGCGGCAGCGCACTTGGCGGATTCGCCGCTGTTCACAGCAAGACCCGTCAGTCGTTCGGCTTCGGTCTGATTCGGGCAGATCATATCCACGTCATAGAGATTTGCGGGCAGCATCGCAGGGGCTGGCGCGGGATTCAATAACACCGGAACCTTTGATTCTTTCGCAATCCTGCAAGCCTCTTCAATTGCATCGATAGGAATCTCAAGCTGTACGACCAGCATATCGGCCGACCGGATCTGCTCCGCAACGGCTCGAATATCTTCGCGAGTCATTCGCCCATTTGCTCCGGGCACGATCACAATGGAGTTTTGGCCAGATGATTCCACCATCACAAGGGCAATTCCACTGCTTGTACTCTGGCAAACCTGGACATGCTCTGTGGCGATATTGGATTCCTGCAGCCGCTTGATTAACTGTGGACCGAAGACATCATCCCCCACACGCCCGATGAGTGTTACCTCTCCCCCCATCCGCGATGCTGCGACCGCTTGGTTAGCCCCCTTACCACCACTTACCTCACTGCACTGACGTGCCGCCAATGTTTCTCCAGGCCTAGGTAACCGCTCGCACGACAAAACCAAATCCATGTTGATGGAACCGACTACTACGATTTTTGGCCGCCGCTTCTTCATGCTTGTCGCGCTTCTTCATGCAAATAGTCTTCATGCAAATAGGTTGTGCACTCCCAACACTCTGATCACTTTTTATTTTTGAGGAGGCTGACTGCTCAACTGCACGAGAGCCTCAACAACCCTAACTTTTTGCGCATCATTTAAGGTAAGGTAATAATGTTTGCCCGTTGAGACCGCTTCAAACTGAGTCGAACCTTTGTCGTTAAATTCTACCTTTCCACTCGCTGAAATGCCAAAGTAACCTCGATCTGGGTAGATGGCATACAGCACACTCGTCAAGTCCCAGGTGGGTCGATTGTGGGGCGGTGGTTCGTAAAGAATGTAAGACTCGGCCAGTGGATGATGCGATACATATTGATAATCGCTCAAAATACTCTCGGCAGGGTAGGGGACCGCGATACCGATCTCGAAGCCACTGTAAACGATTTTACCCGGCCAATTGCGTGCTAACTCCTGCGCCGCTTTCAAATCCTGAACGACATTGTACTCTCCATATCCCGCATCGCCGTCAATTGCAGTGAAGGCTCCCGCCATCACGGATAACAACTTCACCTTTTGCTCCACCAGCTGCTTCCCATCCAAAGGCGAAACAGCATCGCCGGAAGATTTTAACAGGTTCGCAAGGTTGGTCGAAAAGCCAACTTGGGCAATAACGACCGAATGATCTTTGGCTGCTGCCAATGTTTTCCGCAAAAGAACCACGGCAGCTTCCGCATCCGCTTTGCCCCGCACATCGTGAGGATAACGATACTCCCCCCCGTCGGTCCGCGCAGCGGCTAATCCTAAAAATTTACCCGTTTCAGGAGTTATCCCGCTGTCGTTTACACCAATGGGAATCTTACCGCGTCCATAAAACGTGTTGACCGAATCCACAAACGCCGCAGCCTGCTCTGCATCTTTAGTAATCGTTACCGCTAGTAGCTCTAACTCTCCACGACTTTGCAATGAATGAATCATTCCCAAAGCCAGAACATCGTCCACATCATTGCCGATATCGGTATCAAATATGAACGGGACCGGCTCCTTGGCAAGCAGTGCAGTTCCAGTCCAAGCAAGACTCACATCCAACGCAGATATCGCAACGCCAAGCATCACCAGAACAGAAAGCTTGCTGTATTTTTGAAAATTAAACATGGTGATTCACCAGCAACAAAAGTTCGAAAAAAGGTTTAACATTCGTCGGGCAGAAGGTATCATCCCAAGCGTGCCGTCATTTGGCAGGGTTCAGCGTCCTACCTTAAAGACTCGAGCAGCGATGGAAGACAGTTTGCTACCGGCCAGCAGCTCCAAAACAAGTTCGGCCCAATCGCATGCCCGTCTAGGGCCAGAATAACGCCTCCATTTCCTGTGGACAATCGCCGAGCCGAGCAAATATTAAGAGATCGAGAAAATACGCTTCATTTGCGGTGAAGCCCTTCTTAACAGGATCAACACAGTGTGCGTACAATGTGCACAAACTAGCCCACTTCTAAAGATTTGAATTGATAACTCAATGAACATTGATTCTCGCGTAGCACAGTACGCCCAAAACCACCCCTTCCCCCTCTTATTTGCAACCATTAGCGGTGCGCATTTGTACGGTTTTCCCTCCGCGGACTCCGACTTTGACTTGCGAGGCTCGCACGTCTTGCCTCTCAGTAAAGTCCTGAAAATGACGGTCGAGCAAGAGACGATCGAACGCAATTCCATCGAGAACAATCTGGAAATGGATATTGTGTCGCACGATGTGAAAAAATTCTTTGCGATGCTCCTCAAAAACAATGGCTATGTCTTGGAACAACTGACCTCACCCCTCATCGTTCAATCCTCACCCGAACACGAAGAGCTTCTATCGCTTGTACCGGATATGGTGACGAAGAATCACGGACATCATTATTTGGGATTTGCAGAATCGCAATGGCGACTTTTCATGCGCGAAAATCCCCCTCGAATCAAGCCTTTGCTGTATATTTATCGCGTTCTCTTGACGGGCATTCATCTGATGCGGACAGGTGAAGTCCAAGCCAATCTTGAAATACTGCAAAGCTTTTTCTCACTTCCCTACCTAGATGAGATGATTCAACTCAAGAAAGAGGGCAACGAAAAAGGTTTCTTCACAGACGTCAATCTATCTTTCCATGAAGCCGAATATCTTCGACTGAGAAAGCTTTTGGAGGCGACGATGATCGACAGTGAATTGCCCCAAAAACCTTCTGCCACAGCCGCACTGGACGATTTATTGGTAAGGATTCGGCTGAAGTATCAATAATCGACAGAGAGAAATTGTAGTTGGATGCAACAACTGCTATCGACTAGGCAATGGGCAGGTCACTGTTTACTTGTGCGACTGCATCGTGAATCTCAAGCAGTGTTTTCAGTCTTTCGCACGGAAAGCCATTGTCGTAGATCTTCTCGCAAACACGATACTTGGTAGCCTCAGCGTTGTATTGCTGCTCCCAACGCAGATAATGGTTTTCTAGGTTTGGATGGTGGGGATAGCTGATCGGACATCGCTCTAAACCGATGCGCCATGGCTTCGCTGTCAGTCGGGCCCGAAAGCACTTTTGCTTGATACACAGTTTGAGATAGAACGGATCGACAGGAAATTTTTTCATGATGGCCAGCGAATCGTTATCGACTCCCCCAACGGCTCGATTCAGTAAAATGGCCCGCCAACCTGCATAAGTGCGATAGAGTCGAAAAGCGTCTTCCGTCTGCGCCTTACATAGTTCAATGAGTTTCTCTTCTTCGCTCGGCACTCGCTGCCTGAACCAATTCGACCATAGAGTAGTCGCCACTTTGCGCAGGGGCGTTTCTTGGCGATCGATGTCGATGATCAGCATAACATCCGTGTTGAGAACTAGGACTCCATAACGATTGCGACTTACCCAACCATCGATACCTTGCTCTTCGTTACCGATCTCTTGAATAATCTCTTCGCGTGGTGGCTGCGCGAAATACTCCAGGCCCTTATACCAGAGGGTATGAGAATCGGTTGCCTTTTCCATCCAATTTTGCTTGGTTTGCCAGCAGCGTTGGGCCGCCATTTTTTCGGCTTCCTCCAAACTGGATTCAGACCAACCCCACCGCGGAATACTCCACAGTTTGCCCTCCTCATACTTGGAAGGCACACGTACCCAATCTCGATGCCAATATCTTGGTACTTTCATAACTCTTCCTAAGACCGCCGCACTCGTTCGATCTCGCTCATGCCATGCACCACAACGTAACCCACGGAAAAAATGTACCTCTTCGATTATCGCTGGGCCCAAGTTTCCAAAAAGCCAAATCTATTCCGAACGGAGATTCTAGAGCCATTTATTTGTAACTTTGCCCCTCATCCTTTATGATACCTCTCCCACCAGTCGCTACCAACTCTTGAGGTTCCCCAAATGAAACGGCGCAATTTTCTGAAACTCTCCTCCGGGATTGCCCTGACCCTAATCGGTACCCCAGCACTGGCAATCGATCCCCTTGATCGACCTAAACCAGGAAAGCTGCGACTCAGTCTCGCAGCTTACTCCATGCGCAAATATCTGCAAAATACGAAGGATAAAAAATCGGAATTGGATCTGCATGGATTTGTCGACTATTGCTACCAACTCGGCCTCGAAGGCGCCGAACTGACATCATATTACTTCCCAGACAATGTAACCGACGATTATGTCTTCCGCCTCAAAAGTCATTGCCACCTGCGCGGTATCACGGTTTCAGGAGGTGCCATTCGCAATGACTATTGCCAACCCGCTGGACCTAATCTAGATAAAGATCTACAGCATACCAAAACTTGGATTGATCATTACGCCAAACTTGGAGCCCCAGTCATCCGTATCTTCGCTGGCAACCTACCCAAAGACTCCGATTGGGATGCGACTCTCGCCCACTGCGCCAAGAATTGTGACCTAGCATGCGACTACGCTGCTACCAAAGGTATTCTACTGGCTCTCGAAAATCACGGTGGTGTAACCTCCAAGGCAGACGGACTTCTGCAAATTGTCAAACAAGTCAAAAGCTCTTTCTTTGGTGTCAATTTCGATTCAGGAAACTTCCGCTCAACGGTCGACCCCTATCAGGAACTAGCCACCATCGCACCCTATGCCGTCAACGCGCAGATTAAGGTCGAAATGTTTCCAAATGGTAAACGTGAAGAGACCGACCTCGCTCGCGTCCTGAAAATTTTGCAGGATGTCGGCTATAGCGGCTGGGTGGCTCTCGAATATGAAGCTGACGATGAACCCAAAGAAGCAATCCCGCGCATCATCGATAAACTTCAAAAACTGCTCAAAGGCTAATCTGAAATCTCAAGGTAAACATATGCTGCGCTAATCCATACCGAGCTGTATAAATAGCCGATGCAATATGCCTTCCGCGACTCAGAAGCGCGTCACATGCCTTAAGACGAATGCTTCATCAAGATTCACTTCGTCCGGCCTATTGCGGAATCCGATATGGCGACTGAAAACAAATCCAAATTCCCAAGCCGTTAACGACTTTTCAGAATTGAGTCGCTCTAACCCCATCAAGATCTGATAATCGCGGTACGTAAACACTTCATTCGATTCGTCCGGCATTTCGATATCCCAAGTCCCGCCCCCCAACCTGGCAGTCCAATACAACCGCATATCCCGCTGAATCTGCAAATCAATTCGCGGTCGCGGAAATACCGCTTCGACACGCAAGCCAGGCAGCGATGTATCATGCCAAACAAAGCCAATCACCGGCAGTATCTTGATGTCGTCGCGATCGAGATACTCGACACCTAAAACCCAGTCCCAGTTTTCGTTCGGATGAATCATGCCTACCAAGTGGGCTGGAAAGCGAACGCCATCTCGCGCACTATCCTCAAAATCGCTGTACACTCCAACCGATAAGCCCGCATCATAGGAAAATTTCTCCGTCAACGATGCTCGCGATTGATAACCTAATTCAAAATCATAAAGCCTCGGCGGTAACGCAACCGCTTCCGGTCCACCTAATAAATGCAAATTGAAATTCGCATCTACACCCGAGTTGATACCACGCCTCAACCAAGTCGTGTTACCAAAGGTTAACCAACCCAATTGATCACCATCTCCCGGCATGTACGAGCTATATCGCTCCTCCTCTCGGTACCGCGTGTAGGGCTCGATCATATACGAACCCAACGATGGAGGGACACACACCTTCACCCCATCAATCACTTCACAGGCATCCTCCACGATCTCAAGCGTCTCTTCCGGCGAAAGCTCTAGTGGCACTTCCTCCACGGCAATGATATCGGTCGATGTAGCGGCCAAATCATCGCTAACAGATGCAAACCGACCCGTTGCATCTAGAGCGGATGATTGAGAAGGTGTCTGATTTGACGGAAGAGCAGGGGACTCAAAATTTTGCAGTCCAACAGGTTCCTGCACCGGATACGAGGTGACAGAGGCGGGCACCTGAGGTACTTGCCCCAACACCTGATTCCACCCACTTAAATTCAATCCACTCGGAATGAAACCGTTCTGATTCAGCCCGCTATCAAACAATACACTCTGAGGCGATGGACCAACAATCCATACACCCAGGCACAGCAGCATGAACGGTACCGAACCGAGCTTCGAGCTTCCAAACATTTCCATGCTCACCTCCGGCTCCTGCGAGATCTCCAAAGCAAAGCTACTTGCCCGTCGTTCCGCCTCTGTGCGCGAAACGAACCTCTAAGTCTCAACCCAAGGGCTCTCCCCTCTTTTTCATGACTGCCAATAACAATTCCAACGAGAGAACGTCAACGCCAGCCGCGAAATTTGACGGTCCCTTTTTGCTAGCAAAGCTCGATGAAAAAAGCCGATTCCCTTTGGAAGAATCGGCAAGGATGCTTGGTAAACTCAAACACAACTTGGGCCATCGACACAGAGACCCCTTAAAAGACCATCGTCTCGGTAGCTCACGCCTAGGTAGCCAGAAACAGATCTCCGAAAGTGGGAACCTGATCGGCGCTCCCCTCCAGATCAAAATCATCGGACAAAAAGGTCCCTGTAAGAGCATGAAGTCGCAGAGCCTGATCATGGTGCATGTGATGCGTTGCGATTTCAGTGATAAAATTCAGAAGATCATAGACACGACATTTCGCAGGCAGCACCTTTTGTCGTTTTTCAGATAACTGATCGAGATTCGCTAGCCCATAAAGTTCCTGCGGTCGTCCGGTCAACTCATAGAGCCGATTGAGCGCTGTCGAGCCGAATTCTGGATTTGAGAACTTCAACTTGATCAATTGATTGTAGACGCGTTGAATCTCATGCAGTGATGCCCAAGAGCATTGTGCCGCTTCAAATCTTGCCGCCATGAGAGAGTAGCCTTTGGCATTATCGAAACAATTTAACGCTCGAGTGATCGCGTGCTCCGGGTCCTTGCCGGTTCTTATTTCAGATCGGAAAGCGGGAGTATAGCCGATCGCTCCATTGGAGCAGATCAATCGCAGCAGAGAGAGATAAATCTGCGGTTCGCCAAAGCCGTCGATCGGAGTCTTGATCACATATTGATTCTGAAATTCATCCGGTCCTATTTTATAACGAAACTCACCCGATCGCGGTGAGTGTGTGGAAGTGACAAAACCCTCATGATACTCTGTACCCAATGAACCATAGGACTGAACGATCGTCTCGACAGTCGCCGATCGAATCACAGTTCTTTCGGGATTGCTAACCGCCAGCAAGGTGCTTGCTCCCCCTTCGCGTTCTTCGACGCAATACCGAAAATCATCCGCGCGAATCGTCGTCGAGATACGTTGAAATACTTCTTCATGGCTGAAGTATCGAAATACAGAATCCGAAATACGATAACGGTTAAAGAAAGATCGCCAAAAACGTGTGGTGGGAAGACAGGGCTTACCCTCCAATTCAATCACTATTTTTTCTTTTGTCGGTGTCTTCTCCTCTAGGGTTTTATGAACCTTAATGTCCTTCAAATTAGCAAATCCATAGCGAATGTTGATCATTGTCTGAACCCTCGAATTGGCATTTCATATAGGAATCTAGTAAAGCAATTTTCTTATCCAGTGAATCATGTCGTGTAAGCTCGAACGATCAAAAGTCGACTGCCAATCCAGCGCGGGGAATCTTGGCAGTGACCTTCGGTTGTCGAGCGATCACCATTTCTCGCATGCGTTGACAAATCGCATCAATTTGGGAATTTTTAGCAAGACTCTTCCAAGCTCCCTCGAGCCATACATACTGCTCTAAAGCCTCGGCAGTGCCTGTCATCGGATGACGGGTTTCAGCACACTGCACGATCTGTTTCATCTTTTTTTCTGGATGGATGCGAAAGACTCGACCACACATTTGCAATGTTGGACCCTTGGAACTCGGACGACAAAACACAGTTTGCAAGCTGGGACAATCGAAACCTTCCGTCAGAATCGCCATGCTCAAGAGTACATCGATGCGACCTGTCTCGAAATCTTCGATTTGGCGTTCTCGATCAGAGGACGCCGTAACCACTTCCACCCTGACACCCTGCTCCCACAACTGCTTTTGACACTCCAGACACTGCTCCAAACGATGAAAGAAAATCAGTGACTTCCCCCAACGCTCCTGGTCCCGAGCATAAAAATTCGCAACGTCAAATGGCCGATACGAGGGCATCGTAAAATGCCGATAGCGACTTAGATAGCCAAACTGAATGAGTTGCTGAATTCCGATATCTCGCACCACTTCCTGAAAACACAACTTCGCCCGATCGCTTCGAAAAGGCGTCGCAGAGAGACCGAGCACATACTTCGGTTTCATTTTTGCATGCAAGGTGGCCATGCTCGTCGCCGCATCATGCTGAGCTTCGTCGACAATCAGAAAATCAACTTCGGGTGGATTCGAGTCGAACATCGATATGTACTGTACGTCCAAACCAAAGTTTAAGCGTTCGTTCTCCCGCGCGGCTTGCGTCAGAAGATTACGACGCATCGCGACCCAACCAATTCGCTTAGCAGAAAATTCCTGCATCTTGGCCGCAATCAACATCCCCATCACGGTCTTGCCGCTCCCGGTAGGACTTTCTACCAAGACGCTTTGAACACTACTTTGAATATTTCCTCTCGAATCCTTATGAGTACCCCGATAAAGTGCGATCACTTTTTCGACAATACGCTGCTGGTAGTCACGCGTTTCCAAAGCCGTTTTTTGCACAAGACTTCCTTTCAATTCCAGTTTCTTTGCAGTGTCTTCGATGTGTTGTCTTCGATGTGTTGTCTTCGATGTGTTGTCTTTGATGTGTTGTCTTCGATGTGTTGTCTTCGATTTTTTGCTTTCGATGGCACGCCCAGACTTCCGTGCCACTTGCGATGCTTCGCAGCTAGGCTCCCCATCAGAAAAAAGAAAACCGCGGCTAACGCCCAAGCGGCTCGTGGTTTTCGGATAGGCACTCAGCCAGCAATCTTTTCCCTTCCAAATAACACAAACCAAAGAAACAATTTTTACGCCGTACGCTGCAACTCCGTGGAGCGTGGTAGAAGACGATTCGCTGGCAATTCCAAAACTTTGAACTTCCAAGACGGGGCCTCCAAACCCCTGATCTGCCTAATCTTCAAATAGCTTATTCGCTGATCCCTTATTCGCTGATCCCT
>JBIKMB010000418.1:0-2849 GCA_044359485.1 Pirellulaceae bacterium
GCACGACTATCCAGCCTCAATCCGCCACTAGCTTTGCCAATGTGATGGCAATTCAAACAATGCTCGTGCAATGCAGGGCGTATCTTAGCTTCGAAATAGGATAACTTAGCCGCCTCCGAGTCTGTGGCTTGATATCCCATCAGCCAGGAAGCAGAAAACCATAAAAAAAACATCTTCAAACAAACGCACTTGGTTAGACCACGCATCATTGTAGTCCAGTCGCCCGATGAGCAATTATTGGGTGAGGAACAAACAGGAGACAAATAAGCCGATGAGCAATAAAACGTTGGAGTAGTAATGAACAGTTCAAATCGCTCGTCTGAACTCCACTCAGTTTACCCAAACCTTTAGCTCTTTGCGAATATTTTCACCCTCCCTCGACCGCGATGAAAGCCAACTGCGCGGCCCATTACCTATTGTTTGGAGTCCATTGGCGAAAGTCTCTGCGTTCCATGGAGCAAGTTGCGGCTACATCTTGTTTCCTGCGCCGTAACAATGCGTTAGACTTTGGTTGCAAAACTGCAATTCCAACCTTTCGACTTTGCCAATCCTTCTTTTGTGATCTCACCATGTGCCACCCATATTCCACGAGATTTTCTCTTTTTGTTCGATACTTGGTCCTCTCTGCTGTTTGCGTGATTTATGGCGTAAACCTTATTTCCGCTGATGGACCGAGCGATAACTTTCCCGACAACGTTCGGCTGGTTCCACCCAAAGGTATCGTAGTTGCTGAGGACGTTCAAACGCGATGGAAGGCCAAGAGTGATGCCGTGGTCCAGGAATTGAATGCCATGAAAGAAATCGATCCAGCGGACCGATGGCAGATCGAAGGCTTGCTTCGCGCCATTCGAATGACGCTGGAAGAAGAAATGTTTTACAACGATTCGGAAATCAAATTCGCAGATTCTCTTTTGACGTTGGCCGAAGAACGACTGCAAGCGTTGAAGGAGGGTAAGAAAGGCTTTGAGCTCTTGAGACAGCATGCGATTTTAAAACCTGGCGCAGCAGTAAAACCTGAGGTGGCTGGTGACAATGAAGCTTCTGTAAAAAGTGGAAGCTATTTGATCATTGGAGCATTCCAATCAAAAATCGATCAATCGCTTCAGCCGTTCGGCTTGGTTGTTCCAGAGGCATGGAGATTCGATTCCAACCGTCCCACCCGTCTTGATGTTTGGTTACATGGTCGCGATGAGAAATCGGGCGAGGTGGGATTTTTGCAACGCCGCCTGTCGCAACCCGGTGAGTTCACTCCTGCCAATACCCTCGTACTGCATCCATATGGACGTTATAGCAACGCTTTTAAGTTTGCGGGTGAAATCGATGTGCTTGAGGGTGTCGAATTCATTTCAAGTCTCCTTCCGATCGATTCAAATCGCATTAGCATCCGTGGCTTTTCGATGGGGGGAGCAGGTTGTTGGCAAATGGCAGTTCACTATCCTGGAACATGGTTCGCAGCAACCCCGGGTGCTGGATTTAGTGAAACGACCGAGTTTTTGCGAATCTTCCAAAAAGAGGATTTCAAACCGACATCATTTCAGAAGTCTCTTTTGCACTGGTACGACTGTCCTGACTGGAGTTCTAACCTTCGTTACCTACCGACCATTGCGTACAGCGGCGAATTAGACCGGCAAAAACAAGCCGCGGATATTATGGAGGCCTCCCTGCGATCCAAGGGAATCGAACTGCCACATTTGATTGGTCCACAGACAGATCATAAGTTTCATCCAGACGCAAAAACCGAAATCACTCAACGTCTTGACCAACTCGCGGTCAACGGACGGGATGAATATCCTGCTCGCATCGATTTCACAACCTACACTTTGCGCTATTCGACGCATACTTGGCTCACGCTCGAGCGGCTAGAAACGCACTGGCAGGAGGCTCGAATCCAAGCGAGTCGCACGGAGTCGGAACTCACAGTAAGCACGCAGAATATAGAGCGATTTTCCGTCCAATTACCCGTCTCATTATTCAAACTTCCGTCAGACCAAAATCTTGTGGTGACGATCGACGATCACCGAATCGAGATCTCCCCCAAGCAAATAATGACCGACCGCTCTGCAAACCCTAAATGGCGATTGACGTTTCAAAAAAATAAAGCGACGTGGGCTCGAGCACTAGCATCAGACGAGGCTGGACTCGCGAAAAAGCCCTATCTCCAAGGTCCTATCGACGATGCTTTCATGGATGGTTTTGTCTTTGTGCCATCGATCCAAACCGCAGGCGCAGCGGCGACAGAAGCGACCGAGCATTGGACTCGAGTTGAGTATCAACACGCGACATCGCAGTGGAAACGACATTTTCGGGGTGACATCGTCACACAGTCGGCCGAAACTATTGCCAAAATATTGCAGAGTTCTATGGAAAAAGAAGCGATTCAAACTGAATTGCGCAACCAGCAACTCGATCGCCATTGGATCCTGTTCGGGACCCCTGAATCGAATCCCGTGATCGGTCAACTCGCTGCTCGATTACCGATTCAGTGGTCTAAAGAAAAGATCCAAGTGGGTGCTCGCGTTTATGACAGTGCAAATCATGCCTTGCTGATGATCTATCCGAATCCTTTTCTTCCGAATCGGTATATCGTACTTAACAGCGGCTTTACTTTCCGCGAATATGCCTATCTGAATAATGCAAGGCAAATCCCGATGCTTCCCGATTGGGCCATCGTCGACACTGCAAGTCAACCGAACAGCCAATGGCCTGGTAAAATTATCGCGGCAGACTTCTTCGATGAACACTGGCAACTAAAGACGCCCTAAAAGCGTTCGATAACACGACCAGCGCCCCTTACAAAATAGGCCCACGAGTATCCAATGATACCGTGGGCCTTTTTGAGTATTCAGTCA
>JBIKMB010000207.1:0-10098 GCA_044359485.1 Pirellulaceae bacterium
AAGGGAGTCTACGACCGCATCTGCGGCAAACAAAAGACTCGCAAAAAGAAAGCAGCTGTTGCACTAGCTCGAAAGATCGCAGTGCTCGCCTGGGCCATGCTCCGTGATGAAAAAGACTGGGAGCCTATCCGTGATATCGCACCACTTTGGATTTTTGGTAGAGTCCAGCTTATAAGTCGAAACTCGGGTCTCGTCTCGAAACTTTAAAGTGATTTTCTGATGGGTGATGATCATCTTGGCATGCTTGATAGCTTCGTCGGGCGATTTCCTCCCACCTTCCTCGGCCGAGACCACTTTCCAGGTTCCCTCGAATTTCTCGATATCAATCTTGACATCGTCCATTGCGGGACCTGCTCCGCTCATCATTCCGAGCAGAACAATAATCAGCAAAAATAACCTCATGGTGTACTACCTCCTGACTTAAATAAAGGTGCTAGCGATCGAACGTTTGATATAACCACTGGATGGGATTCCCATTTTGACTAGCTAGTGGCGGAATGGTGTAAAGTTAATTTATCCCATAGGGAACAGGAACTTTTGAGAGCTTAAATTGATAGGATTCAGGCTTTCCAGTCTTCACGGTCGATCGGACAATTACCGACTTGATCTCTCGACCGTAAGGTAGTCCTCCAAATGTGTATGTTTGCGAACTGTCGGAATGAAAATCCTCTCCGAATGATCCACCTCCGTTGCCGCTACCGCCTCCACTGCCACTGCTACTGCCGCCTGCACTTCCCGATGCACCTGGAGAATGCAGTACCCCTTCGCTATCTTGAATCAAGACCTCAAACGCACCTTGTTGCTCCAAAATTGACTTCAGCATCGCTTGTGCGTTTCCGAATTGGTTCCCGCGCTTTTTTGCAAGCTGAGGCAGTGAGAGTGTGACGTGAATACCGTTTTCATTGTTTTGAACATTTTTGAGAACGAAAGAGTGTTCTCCACTCTTCTTTGTCGACGGTTTGCCATTCGGGAATTCCACTTCAATACGACGGCCTGGAGTAACCTTGAGATCGCCCGTTATCGTTAGATACTCGGTAGCATTTTCCTCCTGGAAGTAAGCGACGATTTCACCTTCAAGTTTTTCTTCGAAAGCGGGATCGTAGAAGTTGAATGGGCCAGGTGCCATCCATAGGACGGGTTCACCTTTATCATCAACCGCCTTCATGTTTTCCAGTTCGAAGATCCCTTTGTCAGATGAATTGACCTTCAAAGCGATCGCGATGTTGGGGCGAACGAAACCGCCATTGCCACCGATTGTCACACTGCCGGATGTGGAGCTAGAGCCACTGGAAAATCCTCTGGAGGCACCACCGGAACTACCTGAACTGTTCCCGTTTCCGCCGAAAAACTGCTCGCTTCTCTGAAAGTTGTTTGACGAATTTTGGGTTGTATCATTCTGAAGATGCTCAAGCAGCATATTGGCTGCACGGTTGGATGGTGGTTTTCTTCCCAGTTTCATTTGATCAATCGCATCTGTCTTAGTCACCTTGATGACGTACTTTCCTGCTTTGGCAGTGATCGGAACGTTTTGCTGGTCATTTTGATCTAGCGTATTGGATTGCTGAGTCTCACTCGATTTTCCCTGAACGCTTGTCGATTTTGTCGGACTTGATTGCTTTCCCGATTTTTCATCCGAGCGGGGTTGTCCCACTTGAAGGAAGAGCAGCCAAGTACTGATCGAAGCGAATACTATCCACGGTGTTGCCATCACGATTCTCCTGAAAAGAGTCTTTGAACGAGGATTTCGTTCCGTCTGAAAAAACGACTTTGGAAGAGGTACCAATCGGGGTTGTTCGACGTGTGCCAAACATTGCTTTAGTAACGCTGCAACTTCGGCAGCAGACTGAAAGCGAGAGTTCTTGTCCTTGCAAAGCAATCGGCGAACGATCTCTGAAAACCACTCCGGTAGTTCCGATACCAACGATCGAATGGGGGGCGGATCTACTTCGATGACTTTACGTATCGCTCCGTAGGGAGTGGAGGACCGAAATGGCGAGCGCCCGGTGCTTGCTTCATAGAGCACGCATCCAAGACTAAACAGGTCCGTTCGATAATCGAGTTCCTCATCGCGAGCCTGCTCCGGAGACATATATTCGGGGGTACCAACCAGTGTATTCGTGCCAGTAAACCTTAGATCGTCGATAGCTTTGGCAATGCCAAAATCGGTAATCATGACTCGATCGACATCCGTCTCGAGCAGAATGTTTGCTGGCTTGATATCGCGATGAATAAGTCCCTGTGCATGGGCAGCTTCTAGGCCCGCCGAAATTTGCATGCCGATTCTCAAAACTTCTCTCAAGCTGAGATGTCCGCGATGATTTAATCGAGATTGCAATGATTGTCCTCGAACAAATGTCATTACCAAGTACGGGTTGCCTTGCCACTCTGAAATCGCATGGATTCCGACAACGTTATCGTGCACAACCGTAGCAGCAGATTGCGCCTCGCGGAGGAATCGCTGTTTAAAGACTGCGCTTGGAATCAGCATCGGGGCCAGCATCTTGACAGCGACGTAACGATTTAATGACGGATCGAAAGCCTTGAAGACGACTCCCATTCCGCCGCGGCCTAGCAGTCCAACAATTTCGTACGTTCCAATGCGCCCCATCATCCGAGGATCATCCGATGGCCCCAAGAGCTTTTGCAGAGTCGCCAAGTCCTCCAGCCCCGATGTCGTATCGGAGTCTTGCTTGTTACTCAACGAATCTCGAAGTGCACGCCACTCGTTTTCAGATGCAGTACTCACCTCAAGCCGACATCTACAGGATGAACAGTCAGATAGATGAGTCTCGAACTCCTTGATCTCGACGTCGGATAATTCACCTCGAAGAAATCGTGCCAAGGACTCCATATCACAATTCGATTGATTCAATTTCATAGTCTAGTTCGCAATATTATTGGGTTATCGAATCCTCGTCCAGCTCCGCGATCCTCTGCTTGATCCTTTGCATTACACGAGATCGGGCGATGTATACTGCCCCAACGGACCTTCCTGTTCTCTCCGCGACTTCTTGAGCGGACAATTGCTCGATCGCCGTGTCCCAAAATGCAGTCCAGGTTGTCGATTCGAATTCACCACGAACCTGCTGGGCAACCCACCGGAGTGTTTCGCGCTGCCATTCGAGATCAAACCAAAGCGAATCGGCCTTGTCGGGGCATTGGTTAAGTTGCTGTAACGACGTCGTTCCACCAGATGCTTGTTCCTTTGGTCGCCTGGTCAAGGCATTCATCATGGCGTTGCGAACTACCGTTTGAAGCCACGTTCGGAACCGAGCCCGAGCAGGATCAGTTTTCCAATTGCTAATATTCTTTAGAACCAACAGAAGCACTTGCTGCGCGAGATCTTCCGCATCGTCAAATTGCAGTTGTCTACGAAGGGCAATTCGAACAATGATCGGACGATAAATGGACGCAAATTCTTCCCAAGCAGCATCATCGCCAGTGTCCTGCAATCGTTGGATCAGGCTGTATCTAGTCTCGGGATGCATAAATCAATTTGGTCTTGGAGGTGTTGTTTTCGAGTCACCTGAATACACACATCATGTCAGCAATTCCTTTCAGGAAAAATTGCCAAAATGTAAAAAATCCTTTCTCGACGGTTGACACCGATACCTCGGTTAATGATCGCGAGCGTGCCAATCTCGCGATTGGATGACGGACGACTGCTGCGCCGCGCTGGTGTTTCGGGTTGGCCACGATTGTTCCATACAGTGTAGCTTCAAAAGGGGCGGGCCAGCAGGCAAAAGGAACTCCAGCGCGAGTTCCCGCTGCATTTGGTCTGCACCGGGCTTGGCAATTCGCCGCGAATCGCACAGCGGAGCTACTTGCTGGTTACCGAAGATGATTTTGCCAAGGCGTGAGTGGCGAAAGTGATGGGGGAGGGGTAAGTGCTTGTTGGTGGCGGGAGCATTTGGTAACGAAGCGAGAGTGTTGGACGGTTGAGGGATATATTAAGCCCCAAATGAATCTTCCGCGACTGGATTTGCTCGCTGATGTTCTTGACTTTGCAAAAGCGGGATAGTCCTTTCAAGTTCCGCAAGGATTGCCGTTTTCCAAGTATCCTTAACCACGAGTGGTATTGCCTTGGGCTCCAACTCGACCACAAGGCGGGTCAGTGTGGCTATCCCACCACATCCATCCGAGTCGTATGACGCTTCTTCATAGGTCTCCACTCGCCAAGAACGCACATCCGCCCACATAAATAACCAACGATCACCGCCGAATATACTCGACAATTTAATACCTTTCCCATCGACAGCGACTCGTGTCGCGAACGCCCATCCCAGTAATCCAAAAACCAAAGCGATCGCTCCAACAACTCCGAAAAATTGCCAACCTCGATCCCAGGTTTCCTGCAAACTCTTAGTTACTGTTCGTTGGTGTGGAGGAACATTTAAAAATCCCTGGACGAAATCGATTATTGGCACAGCAATCACTCCCCCCCAGGCTAAAACCGTGGTTAAAAAGCCTGGGTTTGGTTCGCGTCGTTCATCGTATATGGTCCGCAAGATTATGTCCCATGCCTTTGCAGGAAAAATCGTTCCTGGGCTTTTTCTTACACTTGTATCAAGCAGCCCAACACCCGAATCAGCTTTAACGATAGAGCAGTTTGTCGAAGAATTACTTAAGCAGCAGCAAGCCGATGGTGGCTGGGGTTGCGAGGGTGATGATTGAGAGGCGAGTCAATAAATATGGGCAAATATGGGCGGGTGCCCGACAGCGGGCAGGCTTTCCCGATTTAGGCGCTCGTGTTGCGGGCTGACGGTTGCAACCAAACATGTTTCGTTTCAATCAACGCTTAGCAGGATAGCTTACACCCTCTTCCGTGATCGAATGGCCGTGCGAATCGACGGCTGGCGGGGAGGCACCCTCCTCCGAGGCCATGTGCGGTTTGCCGTGTGCCAGCCCCACATTGGTTATGTAGATCAATGCGAGTGGTTTGGCAGATTCCCTACCCAACGCGTTTAGTCGATCCTGCATTGCTGCCACTCGCTCGGGATACTCCGCAGCAAGGTTTGTCATTTCGTACGGGTCGCTGGCCAAGTTGTAGAGATCGACACTCGTGGGAATCAGCGAACGCCAGATGAGTTTCCAATCTCCCTGCCTAACAGCTCCACGGAACGGCTCGACATTGTAGATCACCTCTGTGCGCGGCGAAGGTATTCCCTTTGCAATCGAGTCCCACACGTTCATACCGTCCAGCGGTTTGGATTTGGCGGTGGAAGCATCGGCGAGAGCCGCGAACGTCGGAAAGAGATCCACTGCGTGAATCATTCCTTCCACAGTTTGTGGCTTGATCTTGCCCGGCCAATTAGCGCACGCGACGACGCGGTTGCCCCCCTCAAAAAGCGAGCCTTTTCCGTCTTTATAGGGGCCATTGTCGCAAGGAAGAACCGTTTTGGAGAGGTCTGTCATCTGACCTGCGAACATAGCATTCCTTGTGCCACCGTTGTCGCTATGGAACACGATGAGTGTGTTATCTCGCAGGCCTTTCTGGTCGAGTGTGGTGACGACCTTGCCTATTTCATCATCGAGGCATGCGACCATCGCGGCATAGGTGCGGCGAGTTGGCTCGGCGATATCTTTGAAGCGATTAATGTATTCCTGCGGGGCCTGATATGGCGTGTGCGGCGCATTGAAGGTGAGGTAGAGATAGAAAGGCTTGTCCTCTCTCTGCTGGCGGATGAATTTTATCGCGTCCGCACCGATGAGTTGGGTGGTATACCCCTCCTCCCTGACCGGCTTGTTGTTGCGGAACCAGTCCAGCACGCCGGCATCGCTGTGGGTGAAGTAATCCAGTTCGCCGATCATCGCACCATATTGATAATCAAAGCCACGTTGCCGGGGCCAATACTTGATGTCCGCGTGACCGAGATGCCATTTGCCGATGATCGCTGTGGTATAACCAGCGTCCTTCAGGCACTGCGGCATCAGATACTCGGTGGTGTCCAAGCCGTAGTTGGCCGGGCCAGGAATGACTATGGTTTGCAGGCCGTAGCGGAAAGGATAACGACCCGTCATTAACGCTGCTCGCGTTGGCGTACACATAGACTGTGTGTAGAACTGGGTGAACCTTGCCCCACCTTTTGCGAGCGCGTCAAGATTTGGGGTGGTAATGTCAGTCGCCCCATTAAATCCGACGTCCTTCCAGCCAAGATCGTCGGCGACGATATGGATGATATTGGGCTTCTCCGTTGCTCGCGCAAATGGACAGAAAACGACCCATGCTAGTAGCGTTGTAGTTATGAAAGATTGTTTCATGTTCGTTATTCGTAGTGAATAGTCCATTTTGATTTTTGGGCGGATCGGCCTACCCCTACGACTGCACCAAATGCAGCTTATCACTCGAGGCAGCGAGGCCACAAAGATTGAAGATATCAGAATGTTTACGGACTCGCCAACTTTTTGATCGAGCGTGTCTCCTTTGCCCTATACTCACGGTCCCCGCGTTTCAAAACATCGCTCAATAATTTCTAATCCTAACACCTCCGCTGCAAAACCACCTGTTTTCCCTGGAAAAACGCCGGTTCCGCGGTGACTCTAGACGACTTACTGAAACGCTATTGAGGGCAAAGTAGCGCAATGGACTGGATGATTTTTTGGGGCAGCATGTGCATGTATCGACGTTCAGACAAGCCAAAATAATCGGCCAGAAATGCGAAAAACCTCGGGAAAACCAGTGTTTTGCGGCGGAGAATGCCGGATTCGAACTTTGCGATATTTTTGGAGAGTTCGAAAGGTGCAAAAATGCTCTCTTCGGAGACGATTCCTTTCATCGTTGACTGCATGATTAGGTGGTTAAACCGTACCGTAAATTGCTGGATTGCTGACGATTCCACGCGGTCTGTTCCAAAGTTTTTCTCGCTAAGTCGAAGGAATGTGTTCGAAACTGCTGCGCAGGATATCGCTTGATCCTTAAAGCGATTTTGAGAAACACGATTCAGTCCGCATGGCCAAGAGAACGGTTGATGATGCACAATAGCCATGCGAGTTTGTTCGCACCATGCCGCATGAGCTCGACACGCTGGCTACAAGTCCATTGACTCGCGACCTGAGCTACTCGGAACTCAATCGAGTCGATCAAATATCTACTATCACGCCCACAATGATCCTACTGCAGCGGAAGCTTGAGAATCATCGAGGAATCTTCTAAACAGGCCTGGTGAAATCTGCTAGCCTAAGCCCCTCAACGATCACGTCGAGTCGTTTTCGCTACCCCATCAGTTGGTGAAGACAGATCCTATTGAACGGGTTTCGGTTGCTAGGAACGTCGAAGGCTTTCGGTTGCGAGCAGATCGAACGAGTGGTTGAAAGGGTGAGAATGATTGAGGTACGAACCTGAGGAAATCCGCCATACAGAATTCACGTTTCCATCGATAGGACTCGACGATCATCGAAGTAACAATACTATCGGTGGCACATTAGCTCACGATTTCTACAGCGCCTGTTGGTGCGTTGACGCTAGGTTGAATGCAATCAGTGGATTATGGCTAGTTTGGTATTCGATCGGGATAAAGGGCAGTCATGATGGTAGGCGTCCAGCGAAAAAAAAACCTTGGGGAACCTGATGCCCACGCGATGATGCGGAGAGGGAAAGTTATCTTGCGATTGTTGCTCATCTTGGCAGTAGCAGCAACTATCCTCCTTATTGTTTTCCATCGCTCTGTCGCCTATCTGGCTGCAATGCCTGTACCGGCGCTGCTGTTGGTGTATGCTGTCGTAAGTTATCTCGAGAGGCGGTCGAGAGCCGACATACTTCGAGTTCCTAATCAGGCAGCGATCTCTCAAGATGAGATTGAGATGGATGTCCAATACGCGGGGATCTTCATCGCGTTAGAGTTCGCCATTCTATTCGTCTTGTCGGCATTTGTGATGGCCGCCACGATGGTCGACGACTGGTCGATGGTGGGACCGGCAACTGCTGTTCTCTTACTGCTAATGATGCTGATCACGCTGCCTTATCTTCCGCTCTTCATTATCGATTCGAGTAGCGACGAACGCGAAAAGCTGCTGCGTGAGTCGACCTCCACCCCTAAAAAGTCCGAGGGGAATGAAAAACGGGCTACTCGCGGATGAACTGCTATGACAGTGCAATGAGATGGTCTAGTTAGAAGCGGTTTCAAAACCTTCTGATGAAGATCATGGCACAGGCGAGATACGTGAAAGCGTCGGCACTGTGATCAAGTATTCATGTCGACGGAGACGTTTCCGAAATTGCCTAGCCAAGCGATGGTTCGTTCGATCGTGCATCTTCGGCGGTAACGCATGGTTTGATTTGACTCAAGGTAGGGAGTTCCATCCTTTCGAAGCAATGGGGCATCCAAAGGAATGGGGCATCGGATCCACATGCCTCACATCAGCCCTTGCTCGCATCAGAACGAACATCTTGACTGCATGACTTCGAAAGTAGGCATTTTGTACCACTTGCCGTCTCGATAAGGCAGCGGTGATTACTAACGAATTTGATTTTCCATGCGGTATAGCGAACAGCAACGACTGGGCCGCTGGTTCGATGATGTGAATGGAACCATCGGGTTGAAACAGATCGAAGCGATGAAAATGGGCGTTGGCGTCGATATTATGCTTTTCATTCCGGCAATCAGTCAATATTTTGTTATTTTTATACTTTTTCCAACCCAGTTGCTTTTGGTGTTCCTCTCTTCCTGGTTCATTGCTCTGGTGCAGGTGCTAGTGGCACTCATCGTGTTTAGACCACGCTTTGTATGCTTTTTTGGTTCTCCCGCTGGCTCCTGGTCGTCTCTGTTCTGGTAATTCGAAAACTGGGTATTATCTGACTCACTCGAGTCCATGACCCCGCCCGCCCAAATCTGTGGTGAAGGGAAATTTTTTTTGGTTGGGAGGAGGAGATTGGCCCCGTTTGGGCATTAGTCTAAAGGGCGATGAAATTTGACTCCTCAGGCATGTCGATTCCACGCCGTCATCATTCATCACTCCGCTCGACTGTCAACATAGGAACCTTCGCGCGACGAAGTCGGACATTTTCTTAGAAATACCAGGAAAAGCTTCGCAGTGGGCAGCCAAGATTCGGATTTCTTATGTCCAGTTGCGCAGCCGAGTCGCCATTACTCCATATCGAGTCCATCTGACTTGCCAAAGCATCGCGACGGCTGCACATAAATCGGCAAACTCACCAACATTTTAATCGGGAAATAGAGAATCATGAAATCCCACAACTCGCTCCGATTAAGCGGACAAACGAACTACACAAATTCTGAAATGTCATGGTCGTCACAGGCGACGTCGACGACATCTGGGACCCGAGTTTCTTCAAGAAAACGTTCCCGCTGTGAGCTTCTTCGGGGCTTCTTAATGGCCACTTTGCTTGCAGTTCCTGCAGTGCCCGCTGCCGCTCAACAAGACATTGAAGATAAAGCACTTGCCATTCTCGAGAAGAGCCGCGCCGAGTGCCATCGTCAGAATGGCTCCACGTTCAGTGGTGTGGAGATCCAAGAGAATCTTAAACAACTTCTTCAGGCACGGCTCATCATTGCTGGTGATTCCAAAAACTCTCCGCTGAACCAGGTCATCGAAAAAGTTGAAATGCCACCACCACTTTCTCCACCGCCTATTCAAGCTCATAACCATAACGAGTCCTCGATAACACTTTTGACGGACAATGATTCGGACTCGCTACCGACCCATTCGCGGGTCATAGACGCTTTGCAAAAAACTACGGCCACTGAGTTTCGTTATGTCAGCCTCAATTCGGATGAGCTAACGCAGGCACAAGCACGGGAAAATTATCAATTGGCAGTCGAAGCGTTCGGTGCTTTAAAAATCGACCGATGCATGAGTCTGCTCGAAGGTATTCTCAAGACCAAGCCCGATCATACCGACGCGATTCGGTTGCGAGCACGTTGCTTAACGCTCAGTGGCCGAGCGGTCGAGGCTATCGACGACCTCAAGAGGTTGTCGCTGAAGTTAACGGCTAAAGTTTTCACCGCCGATGCGAGCCTGCTTGGAGTGCGTGATCCGCAGAACATTTCCAAGATGCTGTTTTCGTTTCAGACCGGCGATGAACTAGAAATCAGTGACTACTCGGCCGAGGGCAAGAACAGTGGAGGCCAAACGATTCCA
>JBIKMB010000048.1:0-32870 GCA_044359485.1 Pirellulaceae bacterium
CCCCCTTGTAAGGCAATTTCAGCTTCCGCAAGGTCGCGAACCGAGATTAAAAGCTTGGGAGGTGAAAAATCAAACGAGGATACGCTCACAAGGAATTCCTGAATTCACGCGCATCGGCGCGCTTGGTTGTGGGATACTAGTCGACTTGATTGGTCTTATCTTGTTATCCTATGCGGACTCGCAACTCCCGCAACTAGCCTTGCGACCGTAGCGGTCTTTTGATCGCTATCCCGTTTTTGATTGACCTTCCATTGGCCCCTAGGGTCGGAGCATCTTTAGGTGAATTTTCAAATCGTAAACAAACAGAACGAGTTCGACGAGTTGTGCGAGCGGCTTTCGACGAGTGACTGGCTCGGTTTCGATACCGAGTTTGTTTCCGAAGATTGTTATAGACCCGATTTATGTTTGATCCAAGTAGCTAGTCGCGATGAACTGGCGATCATCGACCCGATGGGACTTGAGGAAGTTTCGCGGTTTTGGGATTTATTGCTTGATCCAGCTCGCAAAATAGTCGTGCATGCTGGTCGGGAAGAAGTGCTTTTTTGTTATCGAGCTACAGGACAAAAAATACCCAACTTGTTTGATATCCAATTAGCGGCGGGATTTATTGGTTTGGAGTATCCAGCGTCCTACGGAAACTTGCTGCAAAAGATAATCGGTTATAAGCTCGAAAAAGGTGAAACGCGAACCGACTGGCGGGCGAGACCACTCTCGGCCGATCAGTTGCAGTATGCAGCAGAAGACGTGGCGCATTTAGAACGATTGCATGAGCGACTCTCCAAGCAACTGGATAGCTTAGGACGTTCCGATTGGTTGTCGGCTGAGACTGCAGATTGGCTCAATCGTTTAGTGCACCAAGAAAATCAAGAGCAATGGCATCGATTGAGCGGCGCGCAGTCGTTATCACCTCAAGGTAATGCGATTTTGCGTGAGTTGTGGTTATGGCGTCACAAGCTCGCTTCCCAGCGCAATTTACCTCCACGGCGGTTGGTACGGGACGATTTATTGGTTGAAATGGCGCGAAGGGGTAGTCCGGATCCCAAACGAATTGCCAATCTTCGAGGCATGCATCATTCGGGAATGAGGCAGTATGTGGATCCGATTGCAAAATGTATTGAGCGTGGATTGGCGGCACCCGAAATTCGATTTCCCAAAAATCGTCGCGGTCGTCGCGATGATATTTCGGGAATGGTTGCCCAGTTGTTGGCGGTTGCTTTAGCCAGTTTATGTCGCTCTAGAAAAATTTCATCCCAATTGGTTGCAACGAGCGATGATCTGCGCGAATGGGCCGAATATCGACTCGCCCAAAACCCAAGTCAGAACAAACCGAAAAGACATGCCAGCGACGAGGATTTGCCACGCCTATTAACGGGGTGGCGTGGCGAAATCTTCGGCAACGAACTCGACGGTCTATTGAATGGTGAGGTGGGTGTTTTTGTACGCAACCTTCATGCGGAAAATCCGCTTGAGTTGCGGCATTGGGGCCAGGACAAAAAAGCCAATTAGCAGTTGGCAATTTTCTTGCGGAGGGAAGTCAAAAGATCCACGGCCCCTCCTATCTCTGCTTTCTGTCGTTCTGGTTCCTGAGGAATTTCGCGTTCGATGGTCAGGGGACCTCGATAACCGATATTCCACAGCGTTTGTAGATATAGTTCCATGTTCACATCACCCTGTCCCAGCGGCACTTCGCAGCCCCAGGTGACCCCGGGTTGATTGCTCCATGTACCATCCTTGCAGTGAACGCTACGGATATAGCTTCCCAGATATTGAACCGCTTCGATGGGATTGCCTGTGCCATACAGAATCATGTTGGCAGGATCGAAATTGACAAATAGATTTTTTCGGTCGGTATCCTTGATGAATTGAACCAAGGCAGGTGCAGTTTCCTGTCCGGTTTCAAGATGAACCGATTGTTCATTTCGGGTGGCATGATCGCACAATTGCCGAGTCACTTCGACGACATCACTGTATTCCCGGGTACTGGTGTCGTGAGGTACGAAGCCGAGGTGCAGTGCGATCACGTCGCAATTAAGCAATCGTGCGAAATCAGAAATCTCTTTCATTTCTTGCAATCGTGCCATTCGAGACTCTGCCGGTACCAGTCCAACGGTCCGTACAACGGTCGGTATATCGGCGTAGCTTTCGCCATCGAATCCGCCGAATACGCAGGTTAATTCAACCCCAATTTGGTCTAACTGCTTGGTAAACTCTTCAGCGCACTTTGCGGTACGAGTCGCTCGATGAGGAGCGTGCAATTGTATAGTTGGGATGCGAAGTTCCTTGACAACTTCGAGTTTAACACCGAGACCTGCATCAACGCTGGCGAAGACACCAATGGGCCAAATACTCACAGCGACTCTCCTGTGGACAAAGCAATTTACCGTGGTGGTTGACGAGAGGGAATGGAAGAAAAAGGGCGTCCCTGCCAGGAGTACAATCCGTTGGCAAGGCATGATACGCGATTCTGGCGGGTTGAAACACAGGGGCTAGCAAATTTTCTCTGCAACGTCGGGCAACGGAACCCTCGGCATTACCTGGAGGGATTCCCTATTCTCGAAAAAATCGTTACCACGGAAGCGGAAATTCGATACAAACGTTATGTGTTCATGAAGAAACTTTGGATTCGAGTCACTTCTTTTCGATCGCCTCGACTGTCTGCCCCGATTGAAGGGAGCTTGCTCTCATTAACACGATCGTTTCCTCTGCCGCAATACCGTTAGTGATTTCGACTTCATCACCGACACGCAAGCCTAACTCGATGGGCCGATGTTGGATTTTGCCGTTCTCTACAACACAGCAATACGTTTTATCCGTTGCCTTAATCACAGCAGAAATGGGGAGCACTAATGTATCCTGACGCTGCTCCAGCAAGATTTTTGCTGTGACAAACGCGCCTGGCAAGAGTTGGTGCTTACGATTGTCGACATCAATTTCTACCGAGAGTGTGCGACTCTGAGGATTAAGCTGAAAGCTGGTGCGAGTCACACGGGTATCGATGGGTTGGCTCAGAGACGGGGAGCTCAATCGCACCGAATCGCCTTGCTGTGAATCTGAATAACCAGCATCAATCCAGCCTGCTTCGCTTTCCGGAACACTAACAAAGACTCGAACCTTATCAACGTTTGCGATGGTCATTAGCGGTGTGCTTGTATTTCCTCCTGCCGGTTGGGCAAAGTGTCCTATGTCGACACTGCGGCTAGTCACAACGCCGTCGAATGGGGCCTTCAAATCGAGATATTGCAACATGGTCTCAGCCTGGGCTAGTTCCGATTGAGCGACGGAGAGTTTGGCCTTTGCCACTTCTAGATCCGAACGAGCCTTAAGTGTGTTGGCAACTGCTTCATTTACTTTTGCATTGACGGCGGCCAAATTGGCGAGCGCTTCGTCCTTGCTGGCAGCGGCGCTGCGGTATTGACTCAAAGTTTCTTCCGCCAGTTTACTTGTCACCGTACCGGAGGCAGCCAGCGCTTGAATTCGCTTGCTTTCCGAGTCCCAGCGAGCAAACTCAGCTTCCGCCTTTGAGATTCTCGCTTCCGCTTCTGCGATGTTGGCTTTGATCGAGTTTGCGGCAGCTTCGGCGGCTACGACGGTAGCTTCTGCCTGCTTGATGGCAGCTTCTGCTTGTGAAACAAGCCCCTGTTTTTGAATGAATTGATCTTTATACTCCGGCGCTCGAAGGAGGATGAGAGCTTGGTCCTTTTTAACTCGATCTCCAATATCAACGGCAATCGACTCGATGTAACCAGCTAGCTTCGCGACGATCGGAGTCTCCTCAAAAGGTTGCACTCGAGCTGGCTGTTCGGTGAAAAGCTGAAGTGTCTTCTTCAGAGGTTTTCCCACGGTCACTCGATCTAACGTGGATGAATTAGGGCCAGTCTCACTGTTTGGCGTTCGGCTCTCAGGAGGAAGGCAACCTGGAGTTATCAGGACGGCTAGAGCCAAAAACGCAGTGTTCTGCATGAAGCCAGCGACCCAAAGCCTGCTGATTCGATTCAAGGTTTGTGACTTAGTTTGCGTCATGGTTGAATTGGTCATAATGGGGACTTGTCGGGTCTTCGGGATCCAGTGATGCAGATTGCGTTCGATTCTTGTTATCAAAGATGACCAGTAAAAGCGGCAGTACAAATAAAGTTGCCACAGTGGCTGCAACCAGTCCACCGATAACAGCTCGACCCAACGGAGCGTTTTGCTGTCCGGACTCTCCCCAAGCTAGCGCCATGGGCACCATGCCTGCAATCATCGCCATGCTCGTCATCAAGATCGCTCGAACTCTCGCACTGGCTCCCGATACGGCGGAATGGATCGCATTAGCAGCAGACGTTCGATTCTTTGTTGTGAAGCTCACCACCAGAATCGCGTTGGCCATTGCAACACCCACGGACATGATCGTACCGATAAAGGATTGGATATTGATGGTGGTTTGGGTGATGTATAGCATCAAAATGACCCCTGCGAGAACGGCTGGGATCGTAGAAATTGTCGCTAATGCTAAACGCGCGGATTGGTAGTTCGCCGTGAGCAAAAGAAAGATAGCCACGATCGCCAAGAGCAAGCCCACACCCAAACCGGCTTGCATCTCTTGCAAAGGGGGAATCTGTCCTCGCAATTCGACGGCGCTTCCCGAAGGAGGTTGTCCAGCACGTTGAATCGCTGCTTGAACAAGTCCTGCCACAGTTCCCAAATCCCCACCGGTCATATTGGCTGTGATCGTTATTTGTCTCTTCATATTATACCGATCGAATTGCCCCGGCATGCTACCGCGCTCTAGAGTGGCGACATCGCGGACAAGCACTTCTCCATCCTCGGTGCGTCTCAGCGGTATTCGACCTAATTGTTCCAGCGACCCGACGGTTTCAATATCGTACGGGGAGCGAACAACGGGGCGAGGAATCTCCACTTGAACTTGATAGGCAACACCGCTCTTGGGATCCGCCCAATAGTTTGGAACCACAAAACGACTAGAGGAAGTTGCGGTAACCAAGGCCTTTGAAACATCCGACGGCGTAAGGCCTGCTAGGCCCGCTTTTTCGCGATCGACATTGACTTGGACGGTTGGATAATCCATGGATTGTCCAATTTGTATATCACGAAGCACCGGTATCTGAGCAAGTTGTTGTCGAATCGTTTCCGCGAACTCGCGGTTCTTGTTAAAGTCTGCTCCGCTGACCACAACCTCAATCGGCGTCGGAGAGCCAAAGCTCATTACCTCGTTCACAATATCGGAAGGCTCGAACGAGAAGCGAACATCGGGCATTTCCCGGGTGAGTCGTTGGCGAAGTCGTTCCTTGAGAGATTCATCCGAAAGGTGAAGATTGTCGCGCAGATCGACAAAAAGAATCGCTTCTTCCGGACCACGCGACCACTGGTATACCGCATTGACAGGAAAGTTCGAATGTATCATTCCGACATAGCCGAGCGTTAGATCGATGTTCTCTTTTCCTAACTCCTCTCCAATGAGGAAAAGCGCTTGTTTGGCGAGCGCTTCGGATTTTTCGATATGCGTTCCATCTGCGGCACGCATTCGCAAGCGAAATTGTCCAGCATCCACCACCGGAAACACTCCGCGACCGAGACGCGGGGTAAGCCAAAAAAGAATCGCCAAGCTAAGGAACAAGTAGGCAGGAATCAGAAACCATCGAGCATGAGCGAGACGAGTCAGGGTCCCTTCATAGGTCTTCTGCAAGGCTAAAGCAGACAGCTTTTGTTCTGGACGGTGCAGATGCTTTTCTCGCAGCACCCAAACGCACATGACCGGAACAAACGTACTGGAAAGAAAATAAGACGCGATCATTGAGAAGCCCACCGCTAAGGAGAGTGGGACGAACATGGCTCGCGCCGCACCTTGCATAAAGAACGACGATACGAATACGGCCAAGATGCAGAGCATGGCCAATAAGCGGGGTAAGACCGTTTCTTGGGATCCATCCCGGACCGCTCGGGCAAGCGGAACGCCTCGCTGCAAATGCGTGTGTATATTCTCAATCGCTACCGTGGCTTCATCGACGAGGATACCGATGGCAAGAGCTAAGCCACCTAAAGTCATCAAGTTGATGGTTTGGCCACAGATCCAGAGGGCGAAGAGGGAGCCGAAGATCGCTAAAGGTATATTGAGAACCACGATCAGGGCGCTTCGCCAATCTCGCAAAAAGAGCAAAATCATCAATCCGACCAAGCCCGCGCCAAGCAGGCCTTCCGTCACCACGCCACCAACCGCTTGGGTCACATAGGGCGACTGATCAAATTCGAAACGGACATCGATACCTTCCCCCTCGACACCCAGGGCTTCCTTCATTTTGGGCAGGGCATCTTTGATATTATTGATGACGCTCAGTGTTGAAGCCTCGGCACGCTTGGTTGCCAATATATATACGGCTCTTCGTCCATTGACCAAGGCATAGCCGGCCGGCGCATCGGCGGCATCTTGTATCATACCGATATCGCGCAAAAAAACGGGATCTCTCCCAGTGCGAATAGGAATCGTACCTAGTTGCTGAGGATCTTTGACAACCGAATTGACAGGGACAATCGGATAGCTGTCGCCAATCGGTATGTTACCCGATGGGCTTAATGTGTTACCTTTTGTCAAGGCTAATATGACTTCGTCGGGTGACATTCCATAAGCTTGGAGTTTCTTCGGATCGACGGTGATCACGATCGATCGTGCCGAACCTCCGAACGGCGGAGGGGCAGATACACCAGGAAGGCTGGAAAACATCGGGCGGACACGGAACAACGCGAGGTCTTGTATCTCAGCGATGCTGCGAGTGTCGCTGGAAAGAACAAGATAGCCGACCGGAACACTTCCGGTGTCAAATCGCATCACAAAAGGTGAGACAGTTCCGGGAGGCATAAACGCTTGAGATCGGTTCACATAATTGATCGTCTCTGCCATCGCTTGAGCCATATTGGTCTCAGGATGAAAAAAGAGTTTCATCAGCGCCGTGCCTTGGACATTTCGCGACTCAACGTGATGGATCCCGCTGATATATAAAAAGTGATATTCGTAGTAGTTGGTGAGAAAACCTTCCATTTGCGCAGGATCCATGCCGCCGTACGGTTGGCACACGTAAATCACCGGCAGGTTGAGCTTTGGGAAAATATCCACTTCCATTCCACGTGGAAGTCCCGATGGATACGGCCATCTCAAATGCTGAAACAAAGCTGGAGCGATGGCCAAAAAGCAACCAAGCGCCAAACTGATGACGGCAACCATGACGGTCGCAGGCCGGCGCATTGCTAATAAGATCAGTTGCATTTCAAAAAATACTTTCCGGTAAGATCGTTCAAGGGGGCAAGCTCCCCTTTCGCAGCATCGATTCACCAAGCCGCAAAGTTTACCAAGACAGTGACGTCATTGTAATTCACATAGGAGGAACCTTATCAGATTCTATGGTCAGAACTTTCGACTTTAATGTTTTTGTCGCTACTTTCCGCAAAACTGTTGGCCGACATAAAAACGTAGCAAAAGTCATATCTACTACAAGCGGTGAGAGTTTTGGTGTCCAGGAATGAAATCGCGATGAAAAATTCTCTGAAGTGGCTGGCTTATTCGACTAGTATCATCCCAGTTCTTCTCGTGGGTTGCGTTTCCGCTAAATCCAAGCGGGCCGCAGGCAGTGATCCTCTGGCTTCTTCGCGGATCGAGGCCATTTCTTCTTCGCGCGAATTTGTGTTTTCCCAGGACAGTTCCGAAGGCATTGTTTTACCCGCTAGTTTCAACGAATCGATGTTATCGGAAGAGCCCAATGCGGCTCAAGTCCCTCCGGATACGGTTGTAGAAACTGGTGTCGTCCCCATCAATTTGCCATCGGCTCTCGCCATGGTGGGTGGGCAACATCCTGTTGTGGGGCTTGCACAGTGGAGAGTACGAGAAGCGTATGCACAACTGGAGCGGGCCCAAGTCATGTGGCTACCCAGCATTCAACCGGGTATCAATTTTCGTCGCCGCGATGGGAATTATCAGGCCGTTGGCGGTGAAATTGTCGATGTGAATTTGAACTCTATCAATTATGGACTCGGTTCGGGGGCTGTCGCAGCGGGCTCACCGGCTGTGCCGGGAATCATGGCACGATTTCATTTGGCAGACGCCATATTTCTCCCCAAAGTCAATGAGAAAACCGCGTGGGCTCGGGGGCATGCGGCCACCGCGACACTGAATCAACAACTGCTGACAGGGGCTTTGGCCTATTGCGATCTATTGGAGGCGTATCAAGCGACCGAAGTTCTGCGTGAATCTTTCCACCGCACGGAAGAGTTGACCAAGATCACGACAGAATACGCCACTGCGGGGCAAGGCTTGCAGTCTGATGCGGAGCGGAGCAAAACGGAATTGTCTCTGCTGCGGTTACGTCTATTGACAGCTCAGGAGCAGCAGTATGTAGCCTCAAGTCGCTTGGCCCGCGCCCTAAGCGTGCCGATGACGACGAAGTTCGTACCGCAGGATGTGGTCGTGCTACCGATTGAGTTCCTGCAAGCAGAAAGCGACGAAGGAGAGCTGATAGCACAAGGGTTGGTAAGGCGTCCAGAATTAAAAGAATCTCAAGCCCTAGTGGCTGCTGCCTACGAGGCCCATAAACGCGAGAAGTACGCACCTTTCGTGCCGAGTGTTCTGCTCGGTTTCAGCGCCACGAGTTTTGGAGGTGGTCTTGGGAGTCACGCAGAAAATTTTGCTGGTCGTTATGATATGGATGCCATGATGGTTTGGGAAACTCGAAACTTAGGTTTGGGTGAAGGTGCAGCCCGTCGCGAACGGCATGCACAAATCCAGCAGGCAACGTTTGATAAATTGCGTATCATCGATCAAGTTGCCCAAGAAATTGCCGAAGCGAAAACTCAGGTTGTCATCCGAAAACAACAGATGACCATAACGCAAGAGGCAATACAGTCAGCCCAGAAATCCTATGACCTTAATGTCGAGCGTATCCGCCAGGGACAAGGACTGCCGATTGAAGTCCTGCAAGCCATTCAGGCCTTGGAAGCCTCTCAGCGTTCGTATGTAAAAGCGGTCGTTGATTACAATCGAGCACAGTTCCAGCTTCAGTGGGCCTTAGGTTGGCAGGTGGATTCCTGGGGGATGCAATCCCCTGCGAATTCGGCGGTTACGCAATGATTCATCCAGGAGTTGCCTGAAAAACATTTTAAATTGTTTCGCCTAGGACAACTTGTCCTTGCGTCCGAATCGGAAACAATATCCTGTGTGGACAAAAGGAAGCGATCCCGTGACCGTTCTAGGTGCTCAATGCAAGATGTGAAAGATCCAAGTTCCAGCCGAGATCATCCAGTTTGGGTGTTACATGGATTTGGAGCGACCAGCATATGGGTACGTCCACTAGAATTGCGATTACGGGAATACGGATGGAATGCAAAATCGTACGGCTATCAAGCGTTTGTAGGAACGATTGAGGCCCGTGCCGAAAAATTAATCGAACAGATACGACTCCACTATCTTCAAACACGACAACCGCTCAATTTGATTGGGCACAGTATGGGAGGGATTGTGGCCCGTGTAGCGGCCGATCGCCTTGGTCCCGAAATGGTTCAGAAGCTTGTCCTCATTTGCTCGCCCAATCTTGGCTCCCATGTGGCGGGCAAAATTGAAAAGTTCGTCGGTGTTTTGTTTCCGATGGTAGCTCAAATGAGCGATCGCGGTGACAGTTTTGTTCGCAACTTACCAGCGCCGCAAATTCCATGTGCGATTATCGCCGCCGCTAACGATTTGGTCGTTAAGCCGGAGAACACGAAAATTGCAAGCGTTGATCAATGGATGCTGGTGCCCGGTATGCATAGTGCTGCTCCCTGGCGAAAAGATGTTGCAGAGGCGATTGATTGCTTTTTAAGAACCGGCTCGCTGCACGAAACGCAGTTATGCGATCAAGTCTAAGACGGGATTGCCACCGATCACCAAAGGTCGAGCGTTGCGATCCATAATCTCGGTCGCCGGATCGATTCCCATCAAATAATAGATGGTTGCGGCCAAATCCTCGGGCCGAACCGGCGATTCGGCCGGGTAGGCGCAATGTTTGTCCGAGGCTCCGTAGACGTAACCTTTTTTGCATCCACCACCGGCTAGCAGTGCAGTGTAACAATCGGGCCAATGATCGCGACTCTTGTTGTCATTGATTTTTGGCGTACGACCAAATTCCCCCATCCATACCACTAAAGTTTCGTCGAGCAAGCCGCGGTCGTTTAAGTCGTCCAGCAGAGTGGGTAGCGTTTGATCCGTTATAGGCAAGTGGTATTTGTCGACGATATTATACATGCGGGTATTGTTGAAGCCGTGTGTATCCCAACCACCCTCAGTTGTTTTTTGGCCACCGATCGAGGGTGAAAAATAAACCGTCACAAATTTGATTCCCGCTTCTACTAAACGCCGAGCGAGCAGGCAACTTTGCCCGTACGTATGCCGACCGTATCGATCGCGCAAGTCGGCGGGTTCACTTTCCAATGAAAACGCTTTTTGCAATCGATCGCTCTGCAGCATGGTAATCGCGCGTTCATAGTATCGATCCAAAGTTACAGCAGATTCCGCATGATCGATCAAGCGTCTCTGTTGATCGATCAGTTTTTGCAAACTGCGACGTCGCATCAAGCGATCGAGATCCACGCCCGCCGGCAGTTGTAACTCGGGCAACCGAAAATCATCCTTGGCTGGATCGGTATTAAAGAACAGCGGATCGTGCTGTTTACCCAGGAAACTTGCATGTTGACCGGGCACAACCGAACCGTCGCTGATCCGATAAGGGTAGGAGACGAAAGTGGGAAGCGAGGGATCGCCGGGCGATAAATGATCTACCACACTTCCATAGGCTGGATAGAGATCTAGCGAATCGCGGAGGCGTTGATCATCGCTGGGGGGTTCGTGTCCGGTGAGCGCATAATAACCTGCGGACGCATGGTTCTTCATCTTGTGCGTCATGGTACGAATCAGTGCCACATGATGCATGCGCTTAGACATCTCGGGCAAGTGTTCGCAAACTTCGATTCCTGGTGCACTCGATGCAATCGGTTTGTACGGACTGCGAATCGTATCCGGCGCATTCGGTTTCATATCGAACATGTCGATCGAGCTCGGGCCACCCCATTGAAACAAAAAGATCACCGACTTGGCTCGAACTGGTATCTTGCCGACTCCCCTGCCCTGCTCTTCCGCTCTCAATAATCTTGGGGTCGATAAACCGAGTAAGCTCAAGCCACCCAATCGCAAAATCGATCGGCGATGCACTTGTTGACTCCAACGCAGTGCGGCGTTTCGATGGCTAGATAGCCCGGCATTCTGTGGGTGCGGAATGTTCATGTTTGGGTGCGTCAAAATAAAAAAACTTGATTGAGCAAACGATCTCAATGATGCAGCAAAAATTCCTGCGAATTAAGTAAGGCCCATACAAGATCTTCTAAGCCCTGTCGCCTTTCGCCTGCCGAGATGATCAACTCATTGCCTTGCCTGATCTCTTCGTCGGAAGGTGGACGGCTCAGGGCGGTCCAATAAAGTTCACGAATAACTTCCTCGGTCGATGTATCGCTCTCCGCCAAGCGGCGAATGCGTCCTTTATTGTCACGAATTCTCTTCTCGACACTTTCTCCTTGCATCAACTGAAGGACTTGTGACAAGCTGAGTTCGTTGGAGCGTTCGCATTCGCAGGCGGTTAATCGCTGCGGTTTTCCAAAGGAACCCAAAAAAGCATCTCCCGCACTTTTAAGATAACGCTGTTCACGCTGGCCAGCGCGTAGGGCGATTGCGCGAGTTCCCGGTGGTTGTTGATCGAATGGTAAGTGCACCTCAAGCACATCGCTCTGAGCATCCGCTAGGACCTCGGCCGAATGACGCCGCACAACTCGATATCCAAAAAAGGATTCGTCCAGCGGAGTATCGTCTGAGGGAGTAGCACTCAATTGATAGGTTTGTGAATGCACGATTTCTCGGACCATCCACCGCAGGTCAAAGTCATGGTCGATCCAACGCTGCGCCATTTCATCCAGTAGATCAGGGTGACTCGCTGGATTGGTGCTACGAAAATCGTCGACCGGGTCGACCAAACCACGTCCCATTACATGGTAGAAAATCCAATTGACCTGAGCCCTTGCGAATTGCGTATTCGATTTTGAGGTAAGCCATTGAGCGGCCTGCTGTCTTGGGTCTGGTTGTTGTGGCAGAGGTTGGCTGCCGCGTTCCAAAACCCGCGGGGGCATTTTCTGTCCGCTGCGAGGGTGTTTTTGAGGCTTGAGTTCCTTCACTAAGACAATCTGTTCACCTCGAAACTCGTTTTTGTCTAGATCGTCCTTGCGATCGTTTGTTTTGATCTCATAGTCGATACCCGAAAAGAGACTCGACCAGGAATAATAATCCGCTTGAGTCCATTGATCGAATGGGTGATTGTGGCACTGGGCACATTGCATGCGATAACCGAGAAAAACACGCGCCACTGCCTCACCTCGGCTCTGAGGGTCGCGAAGCGCGCGATAAAAATTCGCTGGCGCATTTGCATAAGTACTGCCGGATGACGTGAGTAACTCTCGGACAAATTGATCCGTAGGTTTAGCCTCGGCTAAAGATTGCCTCAACCAATCGCCAAAATGCTTGACTCCTTCTGGATCGAGCACTTTCTCGTCACAGCGGAGTACATCGCTCCATTTGAGAGTCCAATAAAGAACAAATTCGGGAGAGGCAAGCAGGCGATCGACAAGAAGGGTGTATTTGTTCTCTGACGTCGATTGAAAGAAATCGCGAGCTTCCTTTGCAGTGGGCAAGCGGCCAGCCAGGTCGATATACAATCGTCGAACCAGGATATCATCAGAAGCTTTCTTCGCAGGTTTGGCACCAATGGATGCAAGTCGGGCTACCATCGGCTCGTCGATCCAAGTCGCTGCGGGAATAGAGGCCGCTGCCGCCAAGGAAGTGTGCACGTCTGTGGAGGCGAAAAAAAGTGGCAGAGATTTTTGCGCTCCGAGATAACGGACGATCACCCCCACCGCTCCGCGACGACTGGGGCTGAGCAATCCGGTTGCAGAAATTTTGACAGAGGGATCGAGCGGTTCGTAAATCGCCATCGGTGTTACATCGGTTCTGGTGCCATCGGGCCAATTCGCGATAACCGTCAACTGAACCGAAGCTTCATCCGCATTGAAGATAGATCTTTCGGGCAAGATGTGGAGGCTGGTCGGTAACTCATCGGCTGAAGCGGGGGGAGGGGCCCCCTGTCTCAACCAAGCCAGCAATGATTGGTAGGCTGGTGCCGATTCGTTAAAGCGTTTCCCTCCTTCGTGGGCAACCGCCCCCTTACCCTTCAACAGGATCAAGCTTTGCGCTGGCGTGAGTCGGTCGATACGGCGTCCAAAGTCCGCTTGTACCAAGTTTTGAAAATCGTCGTCGGGGGCCTCGCCGCGAAGCGACAAATGAAAGCCCCCTTTGCCGCGTTGATTTCCATGGCATGCCCCGAGGTTACAACCGGCTTTGTCTAAGGCTGCGGTGACATTTCGCGCGAAGCTCACGAATTGAGTCGGATCAAGGGATTCGGTGCCACAAGCGGATCGTGTCACCCAGGAGATCAAAACCGCGCAGATACCGAGTCTCCAGAGAGTGCGCCATTGGCCATATGTTTTTGGCATGTGCACCGGTAGACTCCATGAAGCGGGTGGCTGGAACGAATCGGGTGGGAAAAATGGTTACCGACGATGGCGAATCAATAATTGCTAGAACTATCAATATTACTAGAACTATCAACACGCCGTCATCAAGGCTGACGCATCGCGGTATCACCACTGCCGTTAGATTTTATGATGCCGTCTAGCGGACTACGACTCGGGTTTCCCAACGAAGTGACGAACCAACATTTAGTTTACTCGATATCCGTCGATTCGGCCAACAGCTTTACGCCACGAGCGGGAACGGCGTCGTGCAAGATGATTACCGTGGGCGAGGTGGAGCGAGGATTCCTCATACGGGGTGGTTCACCTTCTTGCGGCGAACTTTGACCAGGATTAGGACCACGATTGTTACTTGAAAGGCTGTGTATTACGGCTACGTGTCCGATCACGTTTCCGAATTGATCCAGCACCGGCGAGCCGCTGCTGCCGGGGGCCCAGTCGGTACTAACGTTCACTCTTAAGTCCCTAGCTCCGCGGAGCGTTTGCGGGTCGCCACTATTTTTCCCAGGCAGCCAAAAGAAACGATTAATCATCCCGCTGCTGAAATATCCAGAGATCCCCAATGGATCGCTCAACAAATACGCTGGATCTCCCGGCGAGGTTTGATCATTCAGCGGAAGCGGTTCCGACTTTAAACCTTCCACCCGCACAATGGCTGCATCCATCGCCTTGTCCGCTCGCAATACGGCTGTCACCGGACATACATTTTGTTCTGAATCGATGGCAATCAAGTACCCTTCGCGCATCGTTTGCGAATTCGGCTGAATGCAGTGAAAGCAGGTGGCAACAGCGCCATCGTTGGTGATTGCATAGCCACCAGCGAAATTTAAATGCCATTTATCACAATTGGGACAAAGAAAGTACCAACCGATCCGAACTACTGCCTTCCGCGCATGCTGCGCTACCCATTTGGGATCTTGAGATTCTGTTCTGCGGGGGAGCAATTCAACGGGATCCAACGTCGGTTGGCTGAGCGCCGCGGATACCAACTTATCGTTGAGCAGTTTTCCCTCGATCCGTAATTTTTCTGCCTGTTCCACCCATTGCGGATCCATGGGCGAAAGCTGCCAAGGCTCGATCGGTACGCCATCCGCCTGCGCTAATAGCTTACCAGGACTCAAGTCGATAACCGCCCAGAGCATCAGAGAGATGATGAAGGATAAAGAGGTTAAGGTCTTGCGCGAAACCAACATGGAAATCCCCTACTCTTTCGAACCCTCTGTGATGCGAGCCGATACTATAATGCGAGCCGATACTATAATGCGAGCCGATACTGTGACTTGGGATAAAACTGCATCAGCACATTATTTGAGTGAAGCACATTTGGTGTATCAAGCAATAGTCATGCTCTCTGACAACCATCGGGCCATCTTCAATTATGGCGCGGAAAAGAGAGCAAAAAAAGTCGATCGTCAGCTATTCCTGGAAAATCAATCCAAGAGATACGCCGAGTGGCGTCATCTTCGTGCTTAACGAGAAGGTTTGCCATAACGGCGATTCAGCGACGAATTCGGGGAAGGCTGGAGTTTCTGGAGTTACCAATATCGTTCAACCACTACGTGGCCGGGGCTTTTGGTTCGATGGCGTTGAAGTCCTCGCTGGGCTAAGAGGTTTTCCATTTCGTCGAGCATCGAGGGATTGCCGCACAGCATAACCGTTGAGTATTGCGGGGTGATCGAAACCCCGGTTTCTTGCTCTAAGGCGAGAGAGTTGAAACAATCGGTGATTCGCCCGCTGAGAAAACGGTTAGTATGGCCTTCTGCTTTATGAGGAACTCTGGACGCGACACCGACGTAGATAAATTTTCCGCCATGCTGATGTTGAAGTTCCTCAAGTTCAATTTGATAAGCTAAGTCGGCGGGATAGCGTACTCCATGAACCAAAATCACTCGTTGATATTTATCCCAGATGGTTTTTTCCCGCAGCATGGCAATGTACGGAGCCACGCCCGTCCCTGTGGCCATCAACCAGATATCGCGCGACTGGGGAGCATGTGCGAGGGTGAAACTACCGGCAGCTTTTTCGCTGATCTCTACCGAGTCGCCCACCTTGAGATTCCAGAGATGAGGTGTTAATTCCCCGGTTTCCACTAAAACGATAAAAAATTCCAGATAATCGGAATGGGGCGAAGCAACGCTGTAAGGGCGATGCAAATGTTTTTCAGGAAAATTAAATCCCAGCTGTAGAAATTGCCCCGGTTCGAAAGGTGCCACACCGGGTGCCTTTACACCCAGCGTAAATAGACCTGGAGCCCAGAGGTTTTTGCGTACGACGGTTGCTGGAATCCATTTGAGTGCCATAGCCTATGAACTCGTCGCGTTAAAATTGGGTAGTTGGAGAAAAGACTATCGCGGTTGTATACTGTTCGGATTGGCAATTCACCCCCTCTCCGAAAAAAATTACAACAAGTCGAATCCCCTATGAAATCGAAATGGTTTGTATCAATTGTTCTTGCAGTGTTCTGTTTCTCGATGACTGCTGGAGTTATGGGGGCAGAACCGATCAAGGCCTTGATCGTCGATGGCCAGAACAACCATGGTAATTGGCCGCAGACAACGGAAATGATGAAAAGTTACTTGACGGAAACAGGCTTGTTTCAAGTCGACGTTGCGCGGACAGCCCCTTCGGGCAAAGATCCGAATTTCGCTCCCAAATTCAGCGACTATCGCGTCGTGATTTCAAACTACAACGGAGCCGATTGGCCGGAAAGCACTCAAAAGAGTTTTGAGGAATATGTACGGGGCGGAGGGGGCTTTGTGGTGATTCATGCCGCCAACAACGCGTTCCCCGATTGGGCTGAATACAATCGCATGATTGGGCTTGGTGGTTGGGGAGGTAGGAACGAAAAATCGGGGCCGTACGTTTATTTAGACAAGGAGGAAAAGCTCGTTCGCAGCGAAGACAAGGGGCCTGGTGGACGTCATGGCAGTCAGCATCCGTTTCAGATCGTCGTACGTAATGGTGATCACCCTATCACCTCCGGAGTTCCGCGAGCTTGGATGCATGCGCAGGACGAATTGTACGACTATTTGCGCGGTCCAGCGCAGAATATGACGATCTTGGCAACCGCTTTTGCAGATCCCAAGTTCGGCGGTTCTGGTCGCCATGAGCCGATGCTGATGGTACTCGAATACGGGAAAGGACGCATTTTTCACACACCGATGGGACATGGCAATAACAGTCAAGAATGCGTTGGCTTTATCACCCTTTTGGTTCGCGGTACGGAGTGGGCAGCTACCGGGAACGTAACCCTGCCGGTCCCCTCGGATTTCCCGAAGGCCGATGCAACCGCATCTCGCCCCTTCAAAAAATAGCAATTTCGGCCACGTAATCGCGATAGAGCTTGGCCTGCCCCTTGTCATTCAGGACATCGCGTTTCACACTACAACTAGTGGTAAGTTTGAAGTACGCGGCAATGATGGAAAGGGATCGGTAGCAGAGTGGGGCAAGGCGAAAAAGATTCGATTGGACCTCAGGATCAGGATTCCTTGGAAGTACATGCTTCCGAAGCTGGTCTTGAGACGAGTGAACCCGCTAGTCCGACCTTGACCGCTGCCATCGAAAAACTCGGTTTAGAGATCCCGGGGGAAGCCATCAAGCCTCTGGAAGAATACTGCCGTCGATTATGGGATTGGAATGAAAAAATCAATCTCACACGCCACACCAACTTTGATCTGTTTGCTCGCCGCGATCTTTTGGATGCATGGCATTTGGCGAAGCTTTTGAATGCCGGTGAAGACATCTTGGATGTCGGTAGTGGTGGTGGCGTTCCTGGTATCGTCGTGGCGATTTTGCGACCCGATGTCCAAGTTTCGCTGTGCGATAGCGTCGGAAAAAAAGCCAAAGTGCTTGACGATATCGTGGAAAAAATGAAGTTGCCAATACCGGTTCACGCCATGCGGGTTCAGGCCGTGCTGGAAGATTATCGTTACAGCTCACTAATCGCTCGCGCAGTCGGGTCGCTCGAAAAGATCTGCGAATGGCTCAAAGACGATTGGCATAATTTCGATCGCCTCTTGGCACTCAAAGGGCCTAAATGGATTGAGGAACGCGGAGCTGCTCGACATCGAGGCTTGCTCAAAGGAATCGAACTGCGTCGCTTGAGCAGTTACCCTATGCCTGGCACGGAGTCCGAGGGTGTCATACTGCAACTGCGCCGCCTCAAGCCCGGTGAGAAAGAAAACTCACACGACTGATTCTGGCCCAAGGTATTGAGCGGACGGTTGTCAGACTTTTTGCGGTAATCCCCAGAAGTTCAAAGTCCCACTCGGTTTTGCTAGCGGCCCATTTTGGCTTCTCGTTTGCTAGCAAAAAAAGTCTATTTATTGATCAACATATAGCTTGTTTCCTGATTGTCGGTGAGCGGACTGAAGGTCGAGTGAATTCCGTGCCGAATTCTTTCGAGGTGTAGCGGTGGCTAGGTACGGCATGGCCATTGGTAGGGTAAGGGATTTGCGCAGGCGAGATGGTTTGCGTTGATTGCCCCGTTGCGAAAAGAGATTTTGCAATTTACAACCAAACGGATTGGTGCTCGCCACAATATGGGGATGACATTGGGCCTGCTTGGCCTGACGGATCGTTCCAGCGATTCGGCGGGAACAAGCGTTTGAGATGACGGGAAAAGCGGGGAAAGGCTGATCTGCCGGCGGTTGAGTGCCTTGAAAATGGGTCGATATTTCTGAGCGATAAATTCGAGCGATAACCGAGCAATTATGACATCGTACAATTTGACGCATTTGAAGCAATTAGAAGCTGAGAGCATTCACATCATTCGTGAAGTGGCGGCTGAGTTCAAGAATCCGGTGATGCTGTATTCGATTGGTAAAGACTCATCGGTGATGACCCATTTAGCGCTCAAGGCATTTTATCCTGCCAAGCCGCCGTTTCCATTCTTGCATATCGATACGACTTGGAAGTTTCGCGAGATGATTGCTTTTCGCGAAAACTATGTTCGCAAGGAGTTGGGACTCGATTTGCATGTCCATATCAATCATGAGGGGTTGAAACTGGGCATTGATCCAGCCGAAAACAGCGAGAAGCATACTGAGGTGATGAAGACCGATTCGCTGAAGATGGCCCTGAATAAGTATGGATTCGATGCTGCCTTTGGTGGAGCGAGACGCGACGAAGAAAAGTCGCGGGCGAAGGAAAGAGTCTTTTCATTTCGAGACAAGTTCCATCGCTGGGATCCAAAAAACCAGCGTCCCGAATTGTGGAACTTGTACAACACGAAAGTGAATCCAGGGGAGAGTATTCGAGTTTTTCCGCTGAGCAATTGGACGGAGTTGGATGTATGGCAATACATCCACTTGGAAAAAATTCCGATCGTGCCGTTGTACTTTGCCAAGGAGAGACCTGTCATTTTTCGAGGTGGCACTTGGATCATGCTCGACGACGATCGATTAAAGCCTCGGCCGGAGGAAAAAATCGAGATGAAGCGAGTTCGTTTTCGAACTTTAGGTTGCTATCCGTTGACCGGTGCGGTGGAATCCGATGCGACGACGCTTCCCCAAATTATTCAAGAAATGTTGCTGGCGAAAACCAGCGAACGTCAAGGTCGCATCATCGATAAAGACGCCGGGGGAGCAGGCATGGAGGAGAAGAAAAAGCAGGGTTATTTTTAAGCCCAAACTTTTCGGTTCTCTGACAAGCACACGGTTTTCTGACAGAGGCTGTTGATGAGCGACGGGTGTTTAACATTATTCACTGTTCTTTAGCGGCCAATCGTTCTCTAGCTGGTAAATAGAAAAGACATTCGGAAAAGAAGAAACTGACATGAGCCACCAAAGCGAACTGATCGCAACTGATATCGATGCTTACTTAGCGCAGCATGAGCGCAAGGAATTGCTCCGTTTTATCACTTGCGGCAGCGTTGACGATGGAAAAAGTACATTGATCGGTCGATTGCTTTACGATTCGAAAATGATCTACGAGGATCATTTAGCGCAGCTTGAGAGCGAATCAAAAGTGCACGGCACGGTAGGGGGGGCGTTTGATCCCGCGCTGGTTACCGACGGGTTGAAGGCGGAGCGCGAGCAGGGTATCACGATCGACGTAGCGTATCGTTATTTTTCCACCGCTCGCCGCAAATTCATCATCGCGGACACGCCGGGCCATGAGCAATACACTCGAAACATGGCAACGGGTGCTTCGACGGCCGATTTGGCTGTGATTTTGATCGACGCTCGTTATGGAGTGTTGACGCAAACTAGGCGTCATTCGTTTATTGTTTCGTTGCTTGGTATTCGGCACATCGTGGTGACCATCAATAAGATGGATCTGGTCGGTTTTAGCCAAGAACGATTTGATCAAATCTGCAATGATTATCGGGAGTTTGCAACGCGTCTGGATCTTCCCGACCTGCACTTCATTCCGATTTCGGCACTCAATGGCGACAACGTCGTAGAACCGAGTCCCAAGATGCCCTGGTATCGCGGCACGACGCTGATGAACTTTTTGGAAACCGTTTACATCGGTTCGGACCGCAACCTTGAGGATTTTCGTTTCCCGGTTCAATATGTGAACCGTCCCAACCTAGATTTCCGCGGTTTCTGCGGAACTCTATCTTCGGGCATCGTTCGCCGCGGTGACGAGGTAATGGTAATGCCTTCGCGAAGGACTAGCCGTGTTAAGCAGATCGTAACCTTCGATGGAGAAGTCGAAGAGGCATTTGCACCACAATCGGTCACTTTAACACTGACCGATGAAGTGGATTGTTCTCGCGGCGATATGTTGGTGAGGCCCGGTAATCTACCCAAATCGAGCAATGATTTTGACGCGATGATTGTGTGGATGAGTGCTGAGGCGATGGTGCCTGGTAAGACCTATCTCTTTAAGCATACAACTCAAACATGTGCTGGACAAATCGATTCGTTGCGATATCGAGTCGATGTCAATTCGATGCATCGCAATCCCGCTCCCGATTTGCAACTGAACGAAATTGGGCGTTGTCACGTATCGTTGAGTCAACCAATTTTTTATGACGCTTATCGCCGCAATCGCGGAACAGGCGCATTTATCATCATCGACCGAATCACCAATGTCACGGTGGCTGCCGGCATGATTCTTGACCGCGAGATGATGAAGCGTTCGGCCTTTTATGGAACGGATGCTGAACTGGCCGAAATGGAAGGGCAGGGGGTAGCGAGTCTAACACATGTTTCTGCCGAGGAACGCGAAGGGAGGCTTGGACAATCTCCCGTGACCGTATTGCTGACCGGCCTGAGTGGATCGGGTAAATCTTCGATCGCTTACGGCGTGGAGCGAGCACTGTTTGATATGGGGCGAACGGTATCCGTGTTGGATGGCGAAGCGATTCGTCGCGGGATGAATCGTGATCTCGGATATTCGCTGGAAGATCGGAGCGAAAACTTGCGTCGCTCAGGGCATCTTGCGAAACTGCTCAATGACAACGGCATGCTTGTGATGGCAGCCTTCGTCGCGCCTAGCGATGCGGTACGAGGAAAATTTGCCGACCTAGTTGGAAAAGATCGCTGCATTATCGTTCACTGCCAAGCATCCGAAGCAACGTGCCGCCAGCGTGATGCCCGAGGGCATTATGCTGCCGCCGACCGCGGTGAGATTTCGACATTTCCGGGCGTTTCGGCTCCCTATGAGGTGCCAGCGAGTCCCGATTTAGTTCTGGATACCGAGCAGTTGTCCATTTCAGCTTGCGTGGAAAAAGTGGTCAAACTTTTGAAGGAACGAAAGTTTATTCGCTAGGCCAGCTAGCTGCTGGGGCTTTTCTTGGAACATCGCTTGTGGTTTACTTTAAGCCTATCTAAAAACCAAATAACCGTGGCTAACGCTAAGTTGGCTATTGGCGCTGGGATAGGCTTTTGAGGCCTAAACCAAACTAGGTTTTAAGCTCACACACTCTCTACCATTCATTTTGGAGCCGCTACGATGTCTTGCTGCAATCTCACTAAAGCTGGGTGGATTTTCCCACTCGTGGTCGTTGGTTTGTGCCTCGGTATAGTTGGTACAGTGATTCGACAAGGTTCGGTTGCAGACGAGAAAAAAGCGGTGGCACCCATGTTAAGGCATGTTGTACTGTTCAAATTCAAAGATTCATCATCGCCGGCCGATATCGAAAAGATACTCGCTGAATTCGCGACTCTGCCTAAAAAGATTCCGCAGATCGCTGCCTTCGAATGGGGCACCAACAATAGTCCCGAAGGTTTGGCAGATGGCTTCACGCACTGCTTTTTCATCTCATTCGCTTCGGAAAAAGATCGCGATGATTATCTCCCCCACGTAGCGCACAAGGCATTCGTTGACATCGTAAAGCCGCATTTAGACAAAGTGTTAGTGGTGGATTACTGGGTCAAGTAATCAGAGAATCGCGGCCAGCCAATTGGTTGCGATATACTGAACAAACGCATCAGACGGTTCAATTGTGTCAGACGGTTCAATTGTGTCAGACGGTTCAATTGTGTCAGACGGTTCAATTGCGATATTCTGTGTGGCAATCCACGCAATTCTTTGCCAGAGCCTTGATCAGGACTCTGGCTTTTTGCTGCGCCTTGTTTAGAACGTGCCCTTGAATTTCGCGAGTTTCCTTTTCGCATTCGCTTAGCCAACGGATTAATTTTTCTGTCGCCGCAGGATCACCGTAGAGATCTTTATCTTGGCCGGCAACCCGTGCAGATTCACGAAACGCTTCGGCCATGATTTTAAGCTGATCAGGATCGATGTCGGCCTCTGCCGATTTTTGTTGCTCCTGAACGATTTCCCAAGCTCGGTCGAGTTCGGCCATCCATTGAGCCATGGACTTATGGCGGGATTTTTTCAGCAACTGCGAAAACTCTTGAGGCTGATGGTTGGATGTATTTAGTTCTTCGATCGAACGATACAAACCGGCGTACTCTTTCGCTGTTCCAGCTCCGCGCATGAATTGAATCGCTTGCTCTTTCGATAGTTTCTTGGCGATCAATAAGCAAGCCGCAACCGCTGCGGGGCCTCGATGTTTACCATGATGGCAATGGAAGAATATTTTATTGGATTGCTGTGTCATCAACGTAACAAAATCCTGGAGCTGGACTGAGTCGATGCCATCGTAACCCAATGGAATATGAACATAGCTCATTCCCAATTTTTCTGCCGCTTCACGATCCGGCGTCAGTCCATCGACACTTACGAGAATCTTGACCCCCAAGACTTGGAGGTGTTCCAGGCCAGCCAACGTTGGTTCGCCACCGCTGTAGATCCCATCGGTGACCTGAATAAGGTTCTCAATTCCAGTCACGTCTAATCGCTTCATACCGCTAGGCAAAGGAACGATTTGGGATGGAGTGCCCTGCCCTGAAAGCTGAGAGTAAAGAACTTGCGGCAAAACGGCGGCCCAAAGAAAGGTGATTGCCAAAACGATTGTTTTAAGATAGCTCATGATTCGATAAGCCCAGACTTGTCGGCGGCCTTGTTAAAAATCGATTTATGTTGCTTGCCAAAGTCCGCTGAGGTTTTCAGGAAGTCGTCGATTGATTTCGTTTTTCTGGGCGCTATCGAGTTGTGAAGATAACTGGGAGGCTTCCGACAACTCTAAGTTACTCTTCTCTTCATCACCCTGTTGTCGATAGATCGAGGCCAATTCAATCGAGGCCATAATATGACACACGACAGGAACATGGCTCCCTTTAAGTTGCCGCAATACGACAATCGCTTTAGCGTCGAGTGAATGATCGCGATACCATTTGGCAAGTTGCAAATCGGCTTTGGCGCCATAAGCGCGATTCAATTCATTTTCGTCCGGCGGGAAGTAATCATTGACGGCCCGCCAATGAAGTTCGGTGTTGTTGTACAGTGCGAATAGATATTGGTTTTGAACATTATCCTGTCGCTGTACGATCAAAGGATTCACTTGAGTGGGAAGCGGAGAGGGATTAGCCCGCAAGAAGCCGAAGTAGCCGAGGCTTATGGACAGAACGGTCGCACATGATATTCCGAGAAGCGGTAACCATTTCGATCGGGAGTTATGAATTTTTGCGAGGGCCACAGTTGCCGCATGAATCGAACTATTGACTTGCACCTGGGGTTGTACTGTGGGGAGTGGAATCAAAGTCAACGGCCAAAGTTCAAGCGGTAATTGTTTCCGAAGTTCCTCCAATTCGTTGAGCAGGTCTGTAGGTGATTTGGGACGATTCTTGGCTTCCTTTGCCATCAATCGCGAAACCAAATCGACCAGAGGCATGGGTAAATCAGGACGCAGTTCCAGCAAATTCGGAGCGGGTGATTGCAGATGTTGGACGGCCAAGCTGAGAGGCGTATCACCTTGAAAAGGGGGCCGACCACTCAGAATGTGAAAGAGTGTCACTCCCAACGAGTACAAATCGCTGCGCGAATCGACATTTTCGCCACGAATTTGTTCAGGGCTCATGTACAGCGGAGTGCCGAGCGTCATGTTGACTTGGGTTAATTCACCGGAATCAAAGTGCGCTGCGCGGGCCAAACCAAAGTCGGCCACTTTGGCCTCTCCCTTCGGCGTTAACAAGATATTCTCAGGCTTGATGTCCCGATGCACGATACCCGCAAGGCTCGACTGCTGCAGGGCGGCGGTAACTTGCAAAAGTATACTGAGCGTTTCGCGGACGCTGAGTCGATGGCGAGGTGTCTTTTGTAAGTGCTCTTTAAGATTTACGCCCGCAACATACTCTTGCGCGATATAGTTCAAGTTATCCTGCATCCCAATATCGTAAACTTGCACGATATTGGGATGCACTAAAGCAGCCGATGCGCGAGCTTCCTGCAAAAAGCGTTGCAGATTGGTCGAAGTCGCTAACTCAAGTCTTAAAACCTTGAGAGCAACTTGCCGGTGCAATCGCTCATGAACCGCCAAATAGACTTCGGCCATACCACCCTGGCCGATGCGTTGCAGAATCTGATAGGGGCCAAGTTTTTTCCCACTCAGCTCGGTCTCCAGTAAGGGATTCTTGCGATGTTGGCCGGAGTCAGTCATATCGATCTTGTTTCTCGCGATAGGCACAGTCACATCGAAGAACTAACATTGAGTAAACCAAGGATTGTCAGGAGAGGCCGAGGTACGATTTCGAGGTAGATTTTCGCTGAGGCAAAGAGACTAAGCGTGGCGACCTCCTTATTTTACGGGGTGTTATCTCATTTTTCTATTCTAGTTTTCGTTTGACTCAACGATCTGGCGAAGTTCACCCAAAATTGTCTCACCAATCTTTAAGGATGCGGTGGCAGCCGGGCTGGGTGCATTGCACACGTGAATGATTCGCTCTTTTTTAAGAAACAGAAAATCATCGACGAGGCTCCCTTCGGCGGTGACGGCTTGGGCTCGAACTCCTGCTCGGCACGGGATCAAACATTCTTCGCGAAGTTCGGGAACCAACCGCTGGAGAGCGTGGACAAAGGCTCGTTTGGATAGTGAGCGTTGAATCTCGCCGAGCCCTTTGTTCCAGTGCTTGCGAGCCATTTTCAGAAAGCCAGAGTAAGAGAGGCTTTCGAGAAGATCTTTGGGATTGATGGTGAGCCAGTTATAGCCTTCGCGGGCTAGTGCCAAAACGGCATTCGGACCGCATTCCACCGAACCGTCCACCATCCTGGTTAGATGTACTCCAAGAAAAGGAAACTCAGGATCGGGAACGGGATAAATGAGATTTCGGCAGAGATGCCGATACTCGGGTTTAAGTTGGTAATATTCACCGCGGAACGGAATAATCTTGGCCGGAGGTTTATCGCCAGCCATCCGGATCAATCGATCGCTTTGCAAGCCACCGCAGTTCACGGTAAACCGAGCAGTGACGGATTTCTTAGAGGTTGTTATTTCTACCGAATCGGCTCGCTGTTTCATCGAGACGACTTCCGCTTCGAGCCATACTTCCTGACCCCGTTCTCGCAAGATATCTGCAAGTCGTCGACAGACTGCTGGATAATCCACGATGCCTGATTCGCGAACATGGATTGCCGAGATGCCAGCCGCATGGGGCTCCAATTCGCGAAGTTGTTTTTGATCGATCTTAACGCACTGGACTCCATTGCCTTGGCCTCGTTCAAAGATCCGTTCCAATAGCGGCAGCTCGCGGTCATCCAAAGCGACGATCACTTTTCCACAGGTTTCATAACGAATGGATTCCTGGCGGCAAAACTCCTCCATCTGTATTTTGCCTTGGCGGCAGGTAATCGCCTTGAGAGAGCCAGGTTTATAATAGATTCCAGAATGCAACACACCCGAATTGCGTCCTGATTGATGGGCGGCGACCTGTTTCTCTTTCTCCAGCAAAACGATCTTCGCATCAGGATAATACTTGGATATCTGATACGCAGTGGCTAAACCTACGATCCCTCCACCGATGATGGCAAAGTCGACGTGTTGGTGGGGCATATTGCTATCGTCTCAAGAGCCTGATGTATTGATTGGTATTGGAAAAGAAGTCACCGTGATGGGTTGTTCGGCAGGGCCCAGTCGAGTGCCTGCTGAAAAATGGCTGCGGCGTGCAAAGCCAAGCCCAATCCCCTGGCGGGTGCCTGGCAAGACCGCCGCTGACGTTATGGTGGCAATCTCTTTATCGTCCTGCTTTATCACCCATGGCAACTCTGAGAGCTCACTTTGGAATTGGAAGCCGACAAGCTTTCTTTGCACTTGTCCCAAGGCATCTAGGCGGGCAACGGTTTCCTGCCCTATGTAGCAACCTTTATTGAAGGAAATGGCGACATCGTTGCGGTCCAATTCTTGCGGAATCGTTCTTTCGTCATAATCCTTTTGATGTTTGGGCCATCCCATGATGATGCGGCGAATCTCAAGTTCCGAATCCATCACGCGTACAATCGAATCTGGGACGGATGCAGAAATTTCACGGATCACTTTTTCAGACCCATACAAATGACAAACATCGGCTCCAAAAATGGGAAGGCGTTGCACATAGATCGTTTCGCCCTGCACTTGAGTTGAGGCGGCGGAATACATCAACGGGGGCAAAACCGCTTGCAACGAGGCGAGTTGTGGTAGGAAACTAGAGGGATCGCCCAGCAAAAGTAATTCGGACCAAGTCGAACTTAGATCTTCCAAGGTAAGTTCTTCTCGAAAGTGGTAACGATCGAGATGGGCGAACAAGCGATCCTGAACGTCCGCAGCAGCCGCGACCCAGTAGGTTTGGTCCAAAAAGGCCAGCGTCCAGTGGAACAGAATTCTACCTTTGGCATCACAAGCGAACGCTTCGCAGCCTTCTCCGTGTCGCAATCGTTCGATATGGTTGGTGCAAAAGTTATGGAGAAACTTTCCCGCATCCTTGCCTACCACACGCAGCAATGTGACTGGACGAGGCAAGGAGCACTGAAAAGTATTGAGAGTGGTCATGATTGAATGAGAGTTACGGATGAAAATGACTTGTGAAAGTGATCTAACGTCCCTTCCCGACCGCGACCGCGATAAGATCATATTCGCGAGACATCACGACTTCGCAAGGAACAATTTGCCCGGCCGCGAGCGGCTTATTTTTTTCGCCGGTCACATAAACAACGGAATCAACATCTGGCGCATCGGCAAAACTGCGTCCGATCCAAACATTTTTTTGACCCGCAACCGGCCGGTCCAAGATAACATCTAGCGTGCTGCCGATTTGTGATTCCGCCCAAGCAAACGCATTTCGCTGCTGGATTTCCATCAACTTGCCGCGACGTTGCTCTTTGACTTCTTCCGATAAATGATCGTCGAGTTTTGCGGCGGGCGTATCGGGCTCGAACGAATACGTGAAGACCCCTGCCCTTTCAAAACCCGCATTATCAATGAATTGACACAGCTCTTCAAACTGCTCGTTGGTTTCCCCAGGGAAGCCTGTGATGAAAGTGGTTCGCAAAACGAGGTTAGGAATCTTTTCGCGCATTCTTCCTAACAATGCTTCGGTGTCGCGCCGATTCACACGCCGCGCCATGCGTTTCAACATCACGTCATTGATATGCTGTAAAGGAATATCAATGTAGGGAAGAATTTTTTTGGCGCTAGCGATCGTATGCAGCAACTCGTCGTCGATATACATCGGATAAAAATACATCAACCGAATCCATTCAATGCCCTCGACTTCATCGAGTTTTCTCAGGAGTTCCGAAAGTTGAGGCCGACCATCGATATCGATGCCGTAGTAGGTGGTGTCCTGGGCAACAATTACCAGTTCGCGGACTCCCGAAGCAGCCAATTGTTTGGCTTCCAAGAGAATTTGGTCCTGAGGCTTACTGGCATGCTTGCCACGCATCTTGGGGATCGCGCAGAAAGTACAGAGTCGATCACAGCCTTCAGATATCTTGAGATAGGCAAAATGTTTGGGAGTCACTTGCAATCGCTGCTCGTCGGATAAAGCGCGAATGGGAGCTGGACGGAAGATCGTTCGTTGTTCATGAAGCCCGCCGATCAAACGGTCCGCGACTTTGGTGATTTCTTCCCGTCCAAATACGCCGACCAACCAATCGATGTCAGGTCGATCCTCGAGCAATTTCTCTTTCTGCCGTTCAGCTAAGCACCCAGATACGATAACGCCACGTATCTTCCCTGCCCTTTTCAGATCCAGCATTTGGTCGATCGCCGACATTGATTCCTGACGGGCACTTTCGATAAAACCGCAAGTATTCACCACCACGAAATCAGACTTTTCAGGATCCGTAACCAGTTGATAGCCATCGATCTTGAGCAGTCCCAACATCCGTTCGCTATCGACCAAGTTTTTGGGACAGCCCAGACTTACAAATGCATACGAGCCCTTGCATTCTTCCGTTGAACCGGCGGGTTGAACGGAATGGGAATGAGATGATTTAGTTTCGCTGACGATAGGAAGGCGTGTCATGCGGAGAATGGCTCAAATAGTCGATGAAAAAAAGTAACAACAACGAAAGAAATCATTTTCCAACGTTAACCGCCGTCGATTAGAAGTCCGCAAACACAATCTGTCAAAGGCAACCCGCGAAACAGGACCTTTAGGTCGTGTTTTTGTCACCTCTTTTGTTTCGCAGGTATTCGCTCGCTTTGGCAAGGAGTTCTCGTTCCTCGGGATCTAAGCTTTCGGCTCCATGAGCGTGGATTTTGGCCAAAATTGCGTCCATTTTCTGAAAATCGGAAAATGCGGGTTCCGATGGTGCGTCTGCAGTGTCCAGCCAGGGATCGGAGGCCCAGTCTTCGGCCGGATCGTCATCGTCAGACGATTCTTCTTCGTGGGGGGCGGAGAAGGGGGCGAAGCTGGAATCGCTGCGACTTTCCGAGTTACGGCGGGACGAGGTAGGGGGGAAGCCGACCGAAACGGATCGGGGAGAGTTTTGTCGGCTATCCTCTTGGCTGAATTCCATGTTGGAAATTCCGTGCAGAGCTCCCCAAACAAGAAAAACCGCGATGCTTGCAGGGATAATCCAATCTGGAATCAGGCCAGGATTGGCGGCCCACAGAAAGGCTCCCAAGCTGAATCCGAACGCCATCGCCCCAAGCAACAAGCTAATATGTCGAACGATCAAACCTGCCCAGAGGCTCGGGAGATTCGGACGAGCGAGACGCAGCAAACTGAGCAAAAGGAGATATCCATCGAGGGGTTGGGCCGGGAGTAGCTTCAGCAGTGCCAACGACCAGTTGATGGTCCACGTTGCGATGCCGATTTGGGACCACTCCCAACGTCCTTGAAGGGGAGGGGGGGTAACAGGGTTTAGCCAACTCCACTGCGGATCCATGCCGTAGGAAGCCGTGATCAAAAGACCAAAAAGTCCCAGCAATAAATGGGTCAAAGGACCGGAAGCAGCCAGGAAAAGATCGCGGCGGGGCAACAAGGATGGACGGCGGGAAACCATATTTCCCAGCGGTCCGATACAAACATCCTCTTTTTCAACGCCGATGGACTTCGAAAGCATCCAGTCGATCATTTCTCGCACTACGAGGCTCAGAGAGAAGACCAAAACGACCAATGGACCCAGTACGGAGAGGTCGGCGTCGGCTGGCGAGGGAGATCGCCAGAAACTCAGCGTGAGAATGATCAAGCAGACGGTCAGCAATACCCAGCTGATTCGCCAGCGACTCCCCAGCATGTTTCCGAGTGGTAAGCTCCATTCGCTCGTTGCCATGAGCCGTAGTTGAATCCTAATAGGGGTGCGGAATTGAATCAAAATCGTTGGGTGGCACCAGTTCAATCGTTGGGTGGCACCAACTGGTGGGGAGGGTTGTCCCAACTGACCATTTTGTACGGGTTTGGGAAAGAAGGCTACTGCAATCTCTAGTGAATTGTACGTTATAGGGGGCCTGGGTGTTCAATACGCTAGCATTTTTGATGCTACATTACTGGACATATTGTGACAGTAGGGTTGCGTAAAGGTTATATCGTTTATGCTGGTAGTGCCGGCGAAATAGAGCGGCACGTGGCTCCTTGATTTTTGTGGTAATGGTGAAGTGATGAATGTTCAACAGTTTCTTTCGCATCACAAATTGCAGAGAAATCCGTTCGCGGAGGAGGACGCACAGACGGATGCAGTGTTCAAAAACAACTGCATTGTTAGCACTTTTCATCCCGCTTGGGACAAAGTCTATGGGGATCCCAACGACCCAGCGACCTCGCTGGTCTTTGGGCAAAAGGGTGCTGGCAAAACGGCGATGCGTTTGCAATTGGAAAAGCAACTCGATCACCATAATCAGACTTTTCCACAAAAGCGGGTCTTCATCATTCCGTACATTGACTTCAATACTTTCCTAGGTCAATTCGAGCAAAAAGTGGGCTGGTGGTATCGAGGTAAGCCGGAACGGATGTTGCAGGCTTGGCGTCTCTGGGACCATATCGATGGAATTTTATCGGCGGGAATCACCAAATTCTCTCAGCGTGTCGAGCAGAATGCCGTGGCCGATGGGAGTGATGCGGGCTTTGCAGACCAGTTGAATCGATTCGAGCGTGGGCAAGCTCGGGATTTGTTATTGTTGTCCCTGATCTATGATCAATCAACGGCTACAGCATTCGACCGGCGATTTGATTTCATGCGCAAGAAACTGGGGTATCGCCCCTGGAGTGTGTGGCTTGATTTTGTGGGTGGGATCGCTTGGTCGAGTCTCATGATTATTCTCATGATTTGGTTGCTCAGCCAAAATCACGTGACGCTCAAGACTAGCTTGCTGACGTTTCCTTGGATTATTTTGCTGGGTTGGGCTCCTTATCTTTATCGGTTGTTTCGCAATCTTTGGATCGCTTCGGTCATCAAAAAGCACGTAAGGGTTGGTAGAAAGAGCATTGGGCAATTGCTGTATGGATTGATGCGTATTCCGCTGTCCGAACTTGCGGGGCAACCACTACCGACCGCGCAGAGAAGCGATGATCGATATAACTTGCTGGAAAAATTTCAAGGGGTTTTAAAGGTTCTCAATTATCAAGGAGTGATCGTCTTGATGGACCGTGTCGATGAACCGAATTTGATCAATGGTTCACCGGAGCGTATGCGGCTTTTCGTCTGGCCCATGTTGGATAATAAATTGCTCAAGCATCCAGGCCTTGGAATCAAAATGATGTTGCCTCAAGAGTTGTATCGTTTTGTAGAAAAAGAAGATCGGGATTTTCATGAGCGGGCGCGCTTGGATAAGCAAAATGTGATCCCGCATTTCGGCTGGACAGGACAAGCGTTGTATGATCTGGTTGCCGATCGCATGAAGGCTTGTGCAGAGCCCAATGCGGTGGTTCGTCCGGAGGATTGGTTTGACGCACGCATTCACCGCGAACGATTGGTGCAGGCGATGCAGAGTCTTGGTGTGCCACGCCATTTATTTCGTTTTCTGTATCGCTTGGTGACGGAGCATTGCAAGCGTTCGACGTCTAGCCAGCCTGATTTCAAAATTCAGCCCGAAACATTTGAATCGGTACTAGCTGTCTATCAACGGGATCAACTGAGTTTAGAGAGTCCCTAGTTTTCGCCAGGTCAGATCCCCTAAAATTTCTTCGATACCTTTGTCGCCCAACGTTGTGAAGCCAGAAGAATCTGTTTGCGGTGAGTATTTATCGCAGGCCACTTCGAACCTTGGGTTGCGCTGTGGCTTGATCGCTCACATTTCATCATCGTCAAACTTGGGTAGAAGGTGTGGCGCGGGATTAAATTTGGCTGAAGCGGGAAGTTCGGAAATGCGTGAATTTTGGAAGGGATTTACATAGCCAGGGGAATCTCCAAAGCTCACCCCCAGGGCCTTGGCTGCGATCACGATCGAACTTTCTGGATTAACTCGACCGAGGCTTTGGATGGCTTCAGAGATTTTGACGCTGCGAATTTCAGGGGCATCGTAACAAACCATTTCGCCGAAACGTCCTTCTTCGATGAGGCGGACGGCATGGGTACCGTACTGGGTTGCTAAGGCGCGATCAAACGTGGTCGGGCCGCCCCCCCGCTGCAGATGGCCTAGTACAACACAGCGGGTTTCGATATTCATATGGCTCTGGAGTTCTTCGGTGAGATAGTTGCCGATACCCCCTAAGCGCGCTTGACGCAGTTCGCCTCCTTCTTCTTGTTTGATCAGTTTGCCACCAGGCAATTTGGCTCCTTCGGCCACTACGATGATGGTAAACTTTTTTCCCATTTCACGGCGGTGCAGAATTTTGGCACAAACATTTTCCAGCTTCCAAGAGATTTCTGGGATCAAGATAACGTCTGCGCCACCAGCAATTCCCGAATAGAGTGCGATCCAACCGGCATGACGCCCCATCACCTCTAGAACCATAGTACGTTCATGGCTTGCCGCCGTTGAGTGAAGACGGTCCAAGGCATCGGTTGCGCAAGCGACAGCGCTGAAGAAACCAAAGCTGAAATCGGTACAGGATAAATCGTTGTCGATAGTTTTGGGAACTCCGACGATCGGCAGACCCGCTTCATACAATCGTTGGGCAATGGTCAGCGATCCGTCGCCACCCACACAAATCACGCCATCGAGTTCAAGTTTGGAAAAGGTGCGACGAACCGCATCGATCAAGTCCGAGTCAAGTTGCACGCGTTGATCTTCACCCCGAGTTGCATTGAAGCGGCCTTTGTTGGTCGAACCCAGAATGGTTCCCCCTTGGACCAAAATGCCTGAAGTGTTTTGTGAGTTCAGCGGAATGTAATCAGCTGGATCAGCCAGACCTTCAAAACCTCTAAGAAATCCGAGGACTTCATAGCCCAGATGAGTTGAAGTTTTAACCACACCGCGGATGACCGCATTCAATCCAGGGCAATCCCCTCCACCGGTCAAAATTCCAATTCGATGGCGTTGTGACATGAAGGACTCCTCGTGATGGATGTTTGTGTTG
>JBIKMB010000419.1:0-2843 GCA_044359485.1 Pirellulaceae bacterium
TTGAGCAGGCAGCCGATTCGACCGAGCGATTGACCGACCAAGAAGCTTGGCAGCACGAGGTCTCCCAAGGCCAAGACGGGAAGTCGTCGCAGGCGGGCAAACAAAACTAAGGCGAGCAAAGCGCCCATCAAAGCGCCAAAAACAACCAATCCCCCTTCGGTAAATTGCAAAATCTTCCAGAGTGTCTCGCCCAGCGTCGGCCGTTGAAATTCATCCCACTTTTGAAACACATAGAAGAGTCGCGCTCCCAGGATGCCGCCACAAAATAGCCAGAAGCCAAGGGCCAGTACTGTGTCCACCGAGATCTTTAAACTTTTAGCCCGCAGGACCACCAGCCCTAGGCCACTGGATACCGCGGTCAACAACATCACACCATAACCGCGAATCGGAATGCCGAGTGGCTCTTTCTCTGCTCCTCGCAATTCAAATTGCGGGAAAAGGAAGACCATCATCAACATGACGACACCCCAGGTCGGAAGCGACTGTTGAAACGAAGTGGCTGACTCTCCATGTCGTCGACCATAGTACCAGCGGGCCAGCAACGCCGCTGCGACCGCGATGAGCCCCCAGCCGAATCCGAATATGGGGATTCCAAAAATAGCATGAGGGATTACCCATAAGGTCGATTGCATCCTGTCTAACCCTCAATCAGCAAATTATCGATCAAACGCGTTGTGCCCACTCGTGCCGCCAACAAAATAACCGCTCCCTCGGAGATGGTTTCAAGTGGTTCCAGGGAGTCTGGATGAACCACAACGGCATAATCGATCTGTTCAATTTGATGGTCGTTCAAAATTTGTTTCAGTTCTTGTTCGATCTTGGTAACTTGCTTTTCACCGGCATTCATCTTGTCGCTGGCTGCTTGCAATGCATGCCATAAACCCAGAGCTTGCTGTCGCTCAGAACTTGATAAATAACGGTTTCGGCTGCTCATCGCCAAGCCATCGGGTTCCCGCAGCGTCGGACAGGTCTCGATTCGAATCGGGACATTCAAGTCCTCGACCATGGAGCGAATCACCAACACTTGTTGATAGTCTTTGCGACCAAAAAAACTAACCGAGGCAGGGATCAACTGAAACAATTTTAGGACGATAGTGGCCACGCCGCGGAAATGGCCAGGCCGATGTTCACCCTCCCAGCGTTTGCCAACGGCAGGGGGTTCAATGTAAGTGGAATAGCCAGGTGGGTAGATCGAATGCGCATCGGGAACGTAAACATAACTCGCACCCGCTCGATCCAATTTGGCCAAATCATCTTCAAGCGTTCGCGGATACCGAGAGTAATCTTCCTTCGGTCCGAACTGCGAAGGGTTCACAAAGATGGTCGCAACTGTCAGATCGCATATCTCCTGACTACGTTCCACAAGGCTGACGTGCCCTGCATGTAACGCGCCCATCGTTGGCACCAGTCCCACCGATCGCCCCGAACTTCGTTCATGGGCAATGCGAGCGTAAATCTCATGCCGATTCGATATGACTTCCATGTGGACCTCCTAGTTCCGCTAACCGGCCCCAAACCAACCAGAGTTCGATTTTCCCGAGCGATCAATGCGTGACTTGAAATGCGTGGCTGTGCAGGCGATGAATTTAAATCGTTGGGGATACTTTCAGAAAAACTAACAGGAAACGTCTCGGAACGAAAGAGAGCATCCCGAAATGGTGGGGCAGCCTCAATACGCAAAAAAAGAGGGCCGAGCAATTCTGCTCGGCCCTCTAAGGTTTGTATGGATCGGAATCAGCCGTTTCTATTAGAGTTTCCACTGCTGAGCGACATCGGTTGCCAAGTCACCCAACCAATCTTCATCACCTTCGCCATCTTCAACCAAGCTGCTCGCGGCGAGATAATCTTCTAGAGAAACCGCTGCTGAGGTAGCTGTTGCAACAACTGGACCCTTCTTTACGGCAGACTGGCTTAACACCACCGAGGTGGTATCGGAAACCGTCGTAGCTAGAGAGGTGACTAAGCTTGCTGCCGGCGATGCGATGGATGGCGTGGCCAAAAGTTCTACTGAACCTTCACCTTCAGCTTCACCTTCGCCGCTAGCTCCTTGACCACCACTGGTGCTGCCACCACCCGCACTGCGTCGGCTCAACTCATTGATAATCGACAACACGTCTACAGCGGTTAAGTAACCGTCGGCGTTCACGTCGGGGAACCACTTCTTGTCCTCACCTTCACCACCGGCACCTCCAAGGGGACGAGGTCCTTGGCTGTTCAGTGAGTTGATCAAGCCCAAAGCGTCGATTGCCGTTACGAAACCGTCATTGTTGACGTCGAATCGATTCCAAGCATTGGTAAAGCCTTCGCCCGAGCCACCACCCGATGGGGCTGTGATGAGCAATGTATCAAAACCATACTTAATCTTGCTGAACGGAACAGGAGACACAGGCAAGAAGGTTAAGGTGTCATGCAGCGGCGAGATTTCAGCCGGATCACCGACGAACTGGGCCAAACCGGCCGAGTTAGCTCGGAAGACGATTTCGAATTGAGTGAAGAGTCCATCACCCAAGGCTGAGGCAACATTGGTTTGCACCGAGCCGATTTCATTGACAACACCTGGAGTTCGGATATCGCCGGTCGGTTGATTGGTATAGTTCGCTCCGAAGGTGACATTGAATCCGAGCGGGAATGTTGGCGATACGGTCGTTGAAACCGGTGATACCAACGAAGTGCTGTAAAGCATATCTTGGAACGCTGCGAAAATACCGGGCTCGGTCGAGCCGCGTCGGTTCAAGTCGCGAACTGTTCCGCGAACCTTGAACGTATTGCCCGCTACGATTTCGTCAATCGGCGTGCCGCTCATATTGGTCACAACGTAGGTGAACTCGACTTCATCGTCCGTT
>JBIKMB010000049.1:0-32647 GCA_044359485.1 Pirellulaceae bacterium
CCGAACCTCTTTGTTCGTCATTGTATCTGGACACCAAGCCCAACGAAAAAAAGCCCAACGAAAACGAGCTCAACAAATATGATAGGACGCATTCTATGGACAAGTTTATGCAAGCCGCTTGGCAACAGGCCATCGATAGTTTGAATACTGGCGGTATTCCGATTGGATCTGTATTGGTGCTCGATGGGGAAATCGTCGGCAAGGGTCATAACCAACGTTGGCAAAAGGGGAGCCCAGTGCTGCATGCGGAAATGGATGCGTTGGAGAATGCGGGGAGATTGACTGCCCGCGATTATCGTCGCTCGATTCTGTACAGCACTCTGTCACCATGCGACATGTGCTCTGGCGCTGCTTTGCTCTACAAAATCCCGACCATCATCATCGGAGATAATTTGAATTTTTGTGGTCCGGAAGAATATGTGAAGAGCAGGGGAGTTGAACTGGTTGTGCTGAACGACCAAGAAATCGTCCGTATGATGGCGACGTTTATTCGCGAGTCACCCCAAATTTGGAATGAAGACATCGGTGAACCCTGATGACCCCTGAAGAACGTTCGAAAGAAGATAGTGACTATTACATTCGTCCAGCTTGTCTGAACGATTCAAGCGCACTTATCGCTTTGATTGATAGTGTTTATCGAGAATATGGGGATCGTATCTGTCTCGAGAATTACGATGCCGATTTGCTCGAAGTTCCCAAACCTTATGTCGATCAGGGCGGGATGATTGTGGTTGCCTGCGAACGGGATGGAACAATTGCTGGCGTGCATGCAGCCATTCCTCTCGACAAACCGGCTAACGTTTTTACCTTCCGCCGGCTCTACGTCGCTCCCCAATACCGTGGCAAAACTCCCGTTCCCAAAATGCTAATGCACTGGGCTATCGATTACGCTCGTTCCCATGGCGCTGAGCGGATTGAGTTTTGGAGCGATACACGCTTTGAGCGTGCTCATTGCTTCTTTCAAAAATTTGGCTTCAAAACAACGGGGGAGCGCCGTGAATGCGATGATTCTTGGGAGCCTTACTGGGAATATTTTTTCTTCCTCGATCTTTGAGGCTTTAGCCCGCTTTGGCTTTGGTTTCCAGTGGCAATTGGATCGGGTTGCGGCGATAAACGGCCGGTTCATCCTTTCCATCGCCATCAAAGTCGCCGATGACAACAGCGGTACCTTCGGCCTCTGCCCCTTCGAGCTCGAACACCATATCTGCGGCATCGATGATGCCATTGTGATTCGAGTCGACGATCAGTTGATTGCCGCGTTGGATAGCAATCTCGTCGATTCCGTCACCATCAAAATCGCCCACAAATGGATCTTCACCCGGCCCGCCAAATTCAATCGACTGATCTCGTTTGGTGAATTGTCCATCGCCATCGGTATCTAATATCCATAGGCCATTTCGATAAACACCGATTTTAGAAACACCATCCCCATTCCAGTCCCCAGCGATCGCTGTGTCTGGTGAGAAGCCAAACCGAAAGACGTGATCAATCGCATCCGCGCGCGGTTTCGCGTTGGCAGTACGTTGCATGACACGCTTGCCATCGGTTGCCTCATTAAAATCAGGGGGTGGATTCTGGGGTTTACTGTGGATAGGATTGCTATGTGTGGGCAAGCCCACTTCAGCTGCTAGTGCGCGGCGATCGCCTCGCCATTGTGGCCCAAAGATCCCGACGTCATCTTTTCCATCGTTATCCCAATCACCAACAACAGCTTGATCTTCTTTTCCTCCTAACCGCAACCATAAGTCACCGCGATCCCAGACACCATTTCCGTTGGTATCGATGAGCCATTCGCCTTCAATGAACAAAGCGATCTCATCGTTACCGTCACCATTGAAATCACCCGCTAGCACGCGAGCATCCAGCAGATCGAAACTTGTCCGGGGAGTTGTCTCTTTTTTATCGACACTGGCAACCATCCATGTCGACTCGCGCATATCCTGTATCGCCCAAGATTGCAGATCTAAGCGACGGCTAAAACGCTGCACAATCGCAGTATCGACTTCGTTCTCAGGTCGATCTCCTCGCGGATACCCCGCGTTAATGACGCTCAGATGCCATGTATACGGAATATCATGACCAGGTCCTGGGTCCAAAGGATTCACACCGATGATCCAGGGTTTACCGATCAAGGGTGCATATCCTGGAAATTTGATGAGATCGGGCGGGTTCAGTCTCTCGAATACGATCGGATTACCCTCAACCCTTGGAATGGGCTTTTCTGGGCCCGGTGGATTGGGATCCGGTGGCGTTGTTGTTTTAGGTAGGACTAAAATTTCACTAAAATTATTTTCACGCGAGTTTGCTCCGCCACGCACGGTAATCGCAAAAATTCCATCCCTGCCAAAACTAGTTTGTGGATTTGAATTTAGTCGATCGATAATCGCTTGCTGCTCTGCTGTCCGTGGCTGGCCTGGGTTATTCCCAAACCCACCGGATGTACCCGGAGTATCGATAGAATCGAAAAACGGCGAAGGCTGGCTTTCATATAGATAATAGGTGCCTGGCTTTAACCCTCGGAATTCGTAGAACCCCGCTTGGTTGGTTGTCGCAATGTTTCCCGTCGATTTGCCGTTGTTAAGAAAAGCCGATAGATCAACCAGCCCGCCGTTGCTATCTCGCAATTCGATCCTAACCCCCATCAGCAAAATATCGTCGCTCGTTCGAACACCATCTCGAAGGTTATTCAGATCGAGAGGAGGAACTCCCCCCTCAGTAAAAATGGTGCCTCCATCCTGGAAAACATAACCAGAAATTGTGACAGGGGGAATCTCGCAGAAATCTGCGTCTGTGACATTCTGACCACTGGCGATATCGATATTCTGGATCAGATCTTTGGTCGAGGCATCGCCATTGTTGGGTGGTGCCATTTGCCCACCATGAAAATAATCGATTGGCTGAATCTGTCGAATCGAGTATCTTCCAGGACCAAGATTATCAAAACGATAATTCCCATCCTTATCCGTCGTCGTTGTTTTGATGACCTTGCCCGACTCATCCAGCAATTCAATCACTACTTCCGGCAAGGGAACTTCGCCTGGATCTTTCAGGCAATCCTCATCGACATCGACCCAAACTTTACCCGAAATACTGCCCGGCAACAATTCGCCAAAGTTGTAATTCTCACCAACAGAATTGCCCGACAGTATAATATCACTGAAGCTATCGTTGGCATCGTTGATGCCCGATAATTTACCATCGACTCTACCCAATTCATCCTTGCCATCTAAGTAATTCGCTGGTTGCAGTTCAATCAACGAATACTTACCGGGCTTAAGGTTCGTAAACTGATAATTGCCCTGGCTGTCCGTGGTTGTCTTGACGACCTTCCCGCTCGAATCGATCAAGCTAATACTAACACCAGCGATGCGTTGTTCGCTGGCAGACTGTAACTTGCCATCATTATTCGCATCATGAAATACGGTACCGGATATTTGAGCGGGAGGTAGTTCGCCGAAATTGTATTCGGTGCCAATGGAGCCTCCGACGAGAATGATGTCACTGATAACATCATTCTCCGCTGTAAGATTTCCAACCACCAAGTTCCCGACGCGACCGACGGCCTCTTTCCCATCGAAAAAGCCTGCCGGCTGGACAGTTTCGATAACTCGATAACGCCCCGGTATCAAGCCCGTAAATTGATAACGACCATTCGAATCGGTGAGCGTTGTTTGGGCTGTCGCTCGATTATTCAAGGATGTGATCGGCTCCAAACGGATACTGACACCTGGCAAGCCGATTTCACCACTCTCTTTGATCCCATTATCATTTGGATCCGCGAATACGAAGCCGCTCAGTTCAGCAGGCTCTGCTTCGGCAAAGTTTAAATCGACAGCATCGAGATCGCCCAGCGGTATATCGATATCCGTGAGCCAATCGAGGTCACCTGCCACTTTGCCGACTGGCGATAGATCGACTCGGCCCGCAATGCTACCCAATACTGCCCCTACACTGAAATATCCACTGGGTTGGATTTGGCGAACCTGATAAATACCAGGCATCAAATTCAGATTCGCGCCGAAAGAGTAGCGACCAGCGCTGTCGGTTACGGTCCAGAATCCGGTGTAATCGTAACTTCCCTGATTGTTCTTTTTATAAAGATCTAACCGCACATTACTGAGATTTTTTTCGCTCGTAGATTGCACGAGATTTAAATCGTTATCTACCCAAACCTTTCCCGAAAGCGTCACGGGGAGCGGCACTTGCTGAGCGCTCGTTGCAACACCGGTGGATCGGTCACGTTTTCCTTGAAAGTTGTCTTCAGGAAGATTTAGTCCGGTTCCTACCAACACGCTGTCATATCGGTTGATAAAGGTTCCCGTTGCATTTGCATCCGCAAAATGAGGCGCAGAGAAAAAGGCTTGAAAAGATGAACCCTGAAATTCGACACCTGATGTAATGGGATCAAACCCATCATTGATCACCGTGAGATCGGTTTCGGCCGGGTCATAGGACTCAACTTCGTCGACATCAATTTCGAAAATCAACTTGTCGCCCGCCCGAAAGTTTTCAAAATCGAGCACCAAACGAGTCGAACCATCTTGAACTGTGGCGGTAACTTTCGCTTTCGGATCTGCCGTAATCAATTCGACGATTCGGAATGGAAAAGAGTGATCGGCCCCCAAACCTGAATCTGCCGTATCGAAAAAGTTATCTCCAACACCGAAGCCGGCAATATTTTGATCGCCATCGATGATGATACGATTCAGGACTGTTGATGGTGCTCCACCTTGGAATGTGACCTGGAACAAGTCACCATGCAAATCGCTACCCGAATCTTCTTCAAAGTACACACCACCTACCCACAAGGTATCAGCGGCCATCAACATCCTCTGCTCCATCATTTCAAGCGATGAGATTCGTCGATGACTTTTTCGAGAATACATGGTATTCAATGCCGTTTCGGATAAGGTATCCGGTTGCTTGCCGCTTAATTCACTCTGGTTTTGGTCCCGGCCGCGCATCCATGCCATCGATAAGCTCCTTGCACATTACCTCGTGGGTAATGTCGAATCCGTTCCGGGTTTCTTCGTAATCGGAATCACATCGACTTCACTCGCTTCAAGTGCCCGACGGATTGACCAACGGCGAATGGTTGTATCAAAACTTCCCGATATCAGTTCATCTCCGCGGCAACGTATCGTTACCACAGATCCTTGATGTCCAACCAATCGACTGCATTCACTTTTCTGGGCCATATCGACGATGCGTATCGAATTATCAGCGCCTCCAACCGCAACATATTGGTCCGAGATTAAGGCTAGAGATAAAGCCTTCAAGCTGCGCAATGTGATTCTAGATCGCTCCTGCTGAATCGAACGATCGTACTGAACCAGATCCTGATCCTCACCCGCGGAGTATACGACTGTTCCATCAGTGGAAAATGCCAATGCATGAATGCGTCTTGGATGCAACTTCGCCTCAATCGTTGGAGTTTCTAAGGTAAGCTCACGATCTCCTACTTCCCACACTCTCAGACGCCCATCGCGCCCGCCGGCGGCCAAGCTTTTTCCGTCAGGCGAAAATATCAAGCAACGCGTATCTAAACATCCTTGTTGAAGCTGAGATAATTTAAGCCCTGATTTATCGATCAGAACGGGTAAGGAATTGAAGGCGGCAACTGCCAGGCGTTGGCCATCTGGATGAAACGCTAAAGCGGTAATTCCATTACTAAATCGCTGTATTCGAGTTCCCTTCCAATTTCGTTTTTGGTCCCACAACCAGACCTCTCCATCATTGGAACCCGAGACAAGTACGCCCTGAGCTTCAGAATATTCCAAGCATTGAATCCAGCCGCGATGACCGCGGAGCACTGCCACTTCCTCACCATTGGACTGCTTGATGATACGTATCGAATGATCGTCTCCCGCAACCGCAAATTCTTCAGCCTGCAAATTCAGGGCAATAGCCGCAATAACTGGGCTTTCCTTCATCCCCTTCAACGGAGGAATTCGTTGTACCCGTATCGCATCACCAACGTTCCGATTTTTAGTGGTTTCTTCGCCAGAGACCCAAGTGGCAGTCAGAGCCATCAACGCCCAGGAGCAACATACGATGACAAAACGGCCGCTGAAAAACGGTCGCTGCATTTGCTGGCAATCTCGACCTGGCATCTTCTGACTCCCCGAATTCCATCGCTGCTGGAATTGATCGGCCTCTACTGCTGGTGCGGAAGGCTCGGCCTGATGCAGCGGTTCGACAGAGCGAACGTTCTTGGTAACAGCACCGCATAAGGCAGCTTGTATCGGCGCACTCCGCCTCTATCTGTTATCGGCGGACGAAGAAGGCTTCATCAGATCACTTTCTGGCAATTTAAATCAACCAGGCAGCATGGATAAACTTTAAGCTTAGCTGATACATGGGAACTCTCTACGATCGGAATAATCGTTACAGTCAACCTAAGCGAAAACGGCTGCTAGATTTGCCTTCCCCCCTCTCTTGTTTGATGGTTGCTCTTGGGATGATTTCGACGTAGGAAGCAGCATGACACAGCGTAGCGTTAAAACGGAACGACGACAAAGTTTGGAAGAGACCTTTCGATCTTGGGAGATCGAGAGGGATCGGTTTGCCCCATTGGCCATACCGAATGGGGAGGGTTTATCTCGATCGCCTCTGGTCCAGGGTGAAGCGAAAGAGGTCAAACCGCTTTGCCACACGCACCTGCCGGCCCTTGATGCGTTGCGTGGCCTTGCCATCCTAGCGGTAACGTTCTATCGCTTTCGAGTTGGCCCTGAGGATAGCTCGTTAGCGGGTGAGATTTTCTCGCACGGTTTGCATTGGGGCAGTCGCGGTGTCGATTTATTTTTCGTGCTATCGGGCTTCTTGATTACGGGAATCCTGTTCGATTCCAAATCGCGCGATCCGCACTTCTTTCGGAACTTTTATGCTCGTCGCAGCTTAAGAATCTTTCCGTTGTACTTTGTCAGTTTGGCTTTATTTCTTCTCGTGCTGCCGTTGTGCCTAGTGTTGCCGAACGCTTTCGATGCTCCGCGTGAGAACCAGCTTTGGCTGTGGTCTTATTGCAGCAATATTTATATGAGCCTTCAGGGGACCTGGTGTTTTGGCGCGCTGGATCACTTTTGGTCGCTAGCGGTCGAGGAGCATTTCTATCTGATATGGCCCTTGGTTATTTTCTTCTGCACGCAGCGTCAAGCCTTGATCGCCGCATTATCGATTGCAGGCTTAGCGGCTTTGGGAAGAGTCGGCCTATCAGTGACTACCGAAACCGGTGTGGCAGTCGATGTTGCCACTTGGTTTCGTTGTGACGCACTATTGATTGGCTCTGCCTTCGCACTTTTATTGCGTGGAAACTTGGATCGCACCACATACCGTTGGATTGCCTGTGGAGCGTTGTTGATCGGTTTGTTGGGGTCAATGCCTTGGCTATTACAGCCAGAATCACGCCTGAAAACGATTCCTCATACGACGTTTGCCATCTTTTTTGGAGGCGTAGTCGCGTTGGCCGCCACATCGGCCCCATCCTCCCGGTGGCATAAAATCTGGAATAGTCGAGTCTTGGGGATGTTTGGGCGATACAGCTATGCGATGTACGTATTCCAAGCGCCTTTGATTCCTTTATTGGCTCCGTTACTTTCCGCCGAGATATTGATGCAGTCTACCGGATCATTACTCGCAGCCCGAATCCTATACATCCTCTCAATGACAGCGATCACGCTAGCACTAGCTATTGTTAGTTGGAATGTATTAGAGAAACACTGCTTGAAACTGAAGAAACGGTTTGAGCTCAAGCACGTGGCTCCGTGAGGCTTTGTCGACGACGGAGACGAAACTAGGGTGGTGCAGGTGGTACACCTTCGTCTGGGACGACACAGTAGGGTGCGATAGGTTTTTGCCGAGCGGCTTCACGGGCGAGTCTTTCCCGTTCTTCAGCCGCTTTGCGGCGTTCCTCGGCCTCTCGAAGTTGCCTCTTGATATCTTCGATAGCAGCCGTTTGCGCCGGGATCATCGCTGTTAAACCCACTTTTTCATAGAGCGCAATCAATCGCTCGCGAGTCCGAATACGATTTGGCATCAGCGAAATCGATTTCTCAAAGCTTCGAATTGCATCCAAATCTTTTCCAGCAATTGCCAGGATTTGTCCACGAGTGTCCATCAATTCCGTCGATTCACCTCCGAGTTTCACAGCCTGTTCGATCAATTCCTCGGCTCGTTTTATATCCGGGTTTGGGATTGTTGCGAGAGCGAGCGACAGGTTATTCAAAACATTGAGTGCATTCGGGAAGTGCCGATAAGCGATTTCCAGGTGCGGCAGCGCATCTTCAATTTTGTTATCCAGAATGGCCTCATTGGCCAGCAATACATGGGTCAACGCGACACCTTCGCCTCGTGCTATTTGTTTCCTCAATAGCGTACCGATTTGTTCCTTCTGCTCTTGCTGGAATACCATCAACTGCGAAACCAGATCAGCCACTTGAGGGTTGGCTGGATTCCAAAACATCGCTTTTTCAATATCGTCCAAGCCAACTTTTGAAGGATCCTTCACTCGTTCTAATTCCGATTGATATCGAAATAAATGAGCGTTGGATAAGGCCTGTCGCAGAACATTACATGGTTGATCGGTTCTCAGCCCAGCCATCAGTACTTCAATCGCCTTATCATGATCGTTGAGCAAAGCTTGGCTGAGAGCAATTTGAACGCGTATTCCTTCTACCTCTTCGAAACGGGTGTCATCCTTTGTTTGGCTTAACAAGGCTTGAAAATAGCTAAGGGAATTTTTCGCTGCCGCAAACGAGGAATCTAACTTACCCACTCGTCGAGCGAATTTGGCAGCATCGATCCAATATCGACCATCTTTATTCGCTGCTCTCTGGAGCAGAGCGAGAGATTCATCATACTTTTTCTCACCATCCAGCAGCGCCGCGTATAAGATAAGTACTTGGGGCTGCACATCGATATCTTGAATGGCGCACTGTAGATGATGCTTCAGCGTTTTTTGGGGCAAAGGTGTTTGATTTTTTTGTGCTGATTGAATGAGATCCTGCACAATCCATGCGTGAGCTGGTGCGAAGCCAAGTCGATCCTCGGGGGCCAGATTATTCATCATCACTCTGGCATGAGGCTTCAAGCCACGTTTCTCCATCCCCTGAGCTACATAATATCTGGCGTTTTCGTTTCCTGGTTGAAGTCCAATTAATCGTCGTGAAGTAATTTCCGCCAGATCCATTCCCACGTTGGTATCTGAATCGTTGGCACCCACAGAACCGAAATCAACTTGAGAATCTGCGGCACCCGTTGTGGCACTTTTTTTCTCGGCGTCGACAACATTTTGAAATTGACCTGCATACCAAGCCGTCATCTCTTGCCGATTTCTGAGATAACCTTTCAGCACCAATCCGCCAATGCCGCTCAAAAGGATCAGGGGAAGGAGCAGCAAAAGTATCAAACGCCAACGTCGCGATTTTAACCACCCTTCCAGTGTTTCCCAAAGCTGGATGAAGAATGAAACGGGCGATGTTCGTAATGTCTTAAAAAGCTGGGTGATTGCGGCCCACATAATTATTCTCCCTCCAATCGCTCGAGGGCAGGCAAACTTGCCTGACGAATCATTTCTCGAATTTCAAGAAACAGCAATCTCAATTCCTGTTGTTGCGTTTCGGATAGTGGTGGACCTGACTCGATAAAAATCTGGGCCTGGAAAGTTCTCGGGAAAATAACTCCCCCTTCATTTTTCCAGAACAAGAAAATATTTCGATCCATACGCCGAGTCAAACCAGGACCTGACATATCACTGATAAATGGCTTTCCATTTTCATCGAACAAACTGAACCATAAATAGCCGCTCAATCCCAGTTCGTTGGTCATTTGACATTCGACCCAAGGCCATGGATCGTCCGCACTTTTTTGCGTGACTTCCTTCGAATTCATCCGCCAACCCGCGCTGGTATAACAGGCATCGAGTGTATGCCAGCCTCGAAATGCGAAATCGAGAGACACGATAATCGCTTGCTCTCCCTTCAACAACCGCCAAACATGTGAGTATTGACCATGCTGGTTGTGCGTTTCTCGAGTTTCGACTTTGTAGCCAGCTCTTCGCCATCCTGTTTTAAACTCTTCTGGCAACGACTTTTCGGCCGGAAACAATTCCGCCACTTCGCTGGTCAAACCAGGATTTCCAAACATTTGATCATGGATTTTGTATTCGTTGAGCGCCGCTACGGCCGTTGGAATGAGCAATAATACGTTTACAAGAACGACCATCGGCAAAGCGGTCCATTTGCCAATGCTCAGCTTGGATATCCAGACAGACTCTTTGACCGGCTCGGACTCTTCATCCTCTCCGGTATAATCACGTGAACTTACCTTTGATACGACGCTAGGCCAACCTGCGAGTGTGTTGTAGATGCGTCGAAACAACGAACGATCGGAACTTAACTTCGGAATAGGGGCCAGGATAGAGGCAAAAAGCGAATCGATGCATAACAGCGCGGTTCCGCTGATCGCAAAAACGGCAATCCCCAGAAGCGTGTGCGGCATTCCTTTGGTTAGGTCCAAGTCCCACCACTGAAATCCGAGTGCAATGAGCAGTAACCGCAGTATGTTGCCATTGATGGCGACTAAGGGGGTGAGGAGTAGCGTGAAGAAGCCTTGTGATAAGCTCCGCTTTTGAAATAAGGTAAAGAGCAAGGCTAGCGATATCAACGAGTAGAGACTTGTCACTCCGCTGCAGGCCTCTTCCACAAAGAGAGTGTGGTTTTCAATTTGTAGCACGTTTCCTTGGAGCAAATTGGGAATATGCAAACCATCTAAAGCATAGCTGCAAGCCCTGGAAGACCAAGCCTGAAGTTCGGCAATGAGTTTTCTATCAATGTTCAGTGGTAGAGGTACCGTCGATCCGAGCAATATGGCGAATCCCAAGATTCTTGGCCATGTCGTATTATGCAGTCGCACCAATGCCCATGACAAAAAAGTGGGGACCATCGCGACATGCGCTAACCAGGGAGAATAAATCAAAAGCGAAGTCCAATTCGCTATGAGGCAAAGCACGAGAATCGCGATGGAAATCCAGAACCTTCGCCCACCCTCCAGTTTGGGGTCGACAGGCAGTTCTTTGTAGGCAAACCAAGCAACGATGGCGATAGTCACCGGGAAGAATTGCAAATGGGGGCGGTCCCAAAGATGCGCCGCTTGCAAAATCAGCAATGGGCAAACACCCAGCAGCGGAAAGCAAAGTGCGAGCAAATCCCACTGCTGAGTTACTGTTAAACCGAAAAATCCTTTTTCTTTTGTTTCGCCGATCAAGCCATCTGCCATACAATCGAATCCGGTCTTTGGGACCATTGACCATCATGTTTGCCAACGCAATCAAAACCACAGTATAGTTACCCCACGCTCTGTGGCCACCGATTCGACCGACTCTGCCGAAAGATTGGCATCGCGGCGTGCGAAACTATGACAAATGTTCCGGTTCTGATCATCATAGTGAGAATTCCCGTCAACCTAACCGGACGAAACAGACCTTTTTGTCTATTATGTCTGAATTCAGGCTTGTGGGTGATTCCGTTGGATAGCGGATTCACCCCAGCTTTATGCGGTGATCTAGCGAGCTATCGAGTCGATTTTTACACGTCATGAAAAACAGTAAACCTATGAAAACTAGCTGCTTTTGCGAAATCGTCCACTATTTCTCCCTCGCACTGCTTGCGTTTGGCCACGTCTTTGTGGGGAATTCCATCGCGCGAGGAGCCGAAGAAGAACTGCCGAATTTTATCGTTATCATGGTCGACGACTTAGGAGCCGTCGATCTCGGCTGTTATGGTGGCTCCTATGTTCAAACACCCAATATCGACCAATTGGCCAAGGAGGGGATTCGGGCGACAAGGGCTTATGCGGCAGCGGCCATTTGCAGTCCTACACGAGCAGCCTGGGTCACTGGGCGTCACCCCGCTCGACTCGGTATCACCGATTGGATTCGAGCGCGATTTCAGCGTCCCAATTCACCCCCTCTGGATGCGTCTAGAGTTAAAGCTGATGAAGTTTCTTATGATGAAAATCCCTCTCAAAAATACCGCACTCCAGCGAATCCTTTTTTTCTTCCCCTATCGGAAATGACTGTCGCTGAATTGGTGAAGCAGAAAGGTTATCGTACCGCGCATATTGGCAAATGGCATCTCGGTGACGACCCTTGGTATCCAGAGCATCAAGGCTATGACAAGAATTTCGGTGGTTGCGATTATGGACAGCCACCAACCTATTTTGATCCTTATCGCAAACCGAATGCCAAGCAGGAATCGCTTCGCAATGGAATTCCTGGGCTTCCCGGTCGAAAAGAAAATGAATTTCTCACCGATCGCGAAGTGGATGAAGCGATTCAGCTGATCGGACAATGGAAAGACTCTCCCTTTTACATCCAGTTGAATCATTATGCGGTGCATACTCCGATCGAAGCTCCAGCCGAGTTAACCAAAAAGTATCAACGGGCGGATAAACGGGACCAACAAGCCAAATATGCTGCATTGCTGGAAACGGTGGATCGTGGCCTGGGCAAATTGCGATCGGCTATCTCAGCACATGCCATGAAACGCCCAACCGTGATCATCTTCACCTCCGACAATGGCGGTCTCGACCAAAATGGCTCTCCCACCGAGAACGCACCCTTGCGTGATGGTAAGGGCACTCCGTACGAAGGAGGCCTTCGCGTTCCATTGCTTATTTACGGCGATGGGCTTTTGCCTGGCGGTGTCACACTTGATTCACCCGTATGCTCGATGGATTTGTTTCCTACCGTTTGTGAACTCACCAAACAGAAAACGCCAGAAAATATCCTCTTGGATGGTATCAGTCTTCTGCCTTTGATCCACAATCAAACCACGGACCAGCCAGCCCGCAGATTAGTCTGGCACTTTCCGCATTATCGAGGTGAAACAATTCCTTACAGTGTTCTACTTGAAAACGATTGGAAGTTGATTCATCACTACGGAGCACCCGCTGAACTTTACTATCTTGCCGACGATCCCTATGAAACCAACGATTTGTCCGAATCGCAGAAAGAACGAGCCACTGCGATGAAAGCCGTACTCTTTCAGGAATTGGACCGACTAGGAGCCTCCTTGCCCATCCAGAAGTGATTGTAGGTCGCCGCGAAGCGAGTCTAGATTAGCGATGACGTAAAAAAAGCAATGGCAGGAGTTTGGGTTCCATACCATTGCCGAATTGGAGGGGAATCGATCTCGAATCGAATTCCAGCAATTTATACAGACGATTCAGTTGCGATTTGGCGGTAATAGCTCATTGTGCAAAAGCATCGTTACGAAAACTTATACGTACCAGGCATCGGAACGACAACTTCAGGTGCGGGTCCATCGTAGGAAGCAGGCGATAGATCTTGCTTGCTATTGAGAATTTCATCCCAAGTGATACGTTTGCCAGAGTAAGCAACTTCGCGACCCAAAATCGCCATCAGAGTGCTGTAGCTCATATAGGTACCATTATTGATGGTTTCGCCCTTGCGAATCGCTGCGAACAACTCGTTATGCTCTTGGTTGTACATACTTGGATTAGAGCCTTCGTACTTCCAAGGATTTTCGCCTGCAATTTCATGTGCGATTACTTTTGCGGTACCCTTGGTTCCGTAAACATAATCTTCTACTTCAGCAAAACAACCAGCGAACTGACGAGTCGTTGCGAACGTTTTTGTTCCATCCTTCCACTCATAGACAATGCTGAAGTGATCATAGACATCTCCATACTCGGGTGTGTTTCGCACTTGGCGACCACCCACACCGTAGGCGGAAGTAGGTGGTTCATCATCATGCAACCACAGAGACTTATCGAGACTGTGAATGAATTGCTCTACAATATGATCGCCCGACAGCCACTTGTAGTACATCCAGTTCAGCATCTGATAACTGATATCTGATTGATCCGGACGTCTTTCTCGCAACCATAGCGTGCCCGTCAAATAGTCTTCCTGAGTTGCGATAATTTTTCCAATTGCACCGTCCTTAATTCGCTTGATCGTTTCTTTGACGCCAAAATGGTACCTCCAGCAAAGGCCGGAGACGACATTCAGATTTTTTTCTTTCGCAATGCGGCATGTTTCCAAAACCTTGCGTACGCCGGCAGGGTCTGTCGCGACAGGCTTTTCGCAAAAGACGTGCTTATTAGCATTTACCGCATACTCCAAATGAGCAGGGCGGAAGTGAGGTGGCGAACAAAGCAACACAACGTCAACACCGCTATCGATCAAAGCCTTGTAAGCATCAATACCACTAAAGCAAGTCTCATCCGTTGCCGCGAAGCGATCTTTGGCTTGACGGCTCAACAGTTTGCGGCATTGTTCCATTCGATCGGGAAAGAGATCGGCGAGCGCGACGATCTTGGAATAAGGATCCGCCTGCAATGCGTCGGTTGCAGCACCTGTTCCACGGCCACCACATCCAACCAAACCAATCTTCAGCGTATCATCGACCGATGCATGCACCGCTCGACCCGACAGAACAGCGTTCGTTGCGACCGCTGCCGAGGCGAGTGCACCGGTTGTCTTCATGAACGAACGTCGAGAAGAAGTCTCAGCCTGCGGAGACGCTGCAGCAGACAGCTCAGGTGAAGTTGGGATTGCAGAATTCAATTCGGTCTTGGTCATGTTGAGTATGAGCCTCGCAAAAAGGTTGGAACAGGACACAGCTGAGGCAGGTGGGATACAAAAAGCCAGGTGTCCTCAAATATCGATGCTTCATCTTAACAAGCGGTCTGCAATAATGGAACAGTCCGCATCAATGGGAAACGGCGGGCCTGTTGAGACCCGCCGTCGTGCTTTCGTATTTTAAAACAGAACCTTAATTCGCTTTGGCAGCGATCAGTTTCCGTTGAAAAGTTGCTGGATACCGAAGGTGAAGAAGGTACCCAATCCGAAGTTCAGCAATTCTTCTTCACACTTGTATTGCAGAATGAGAATATCACCTGGTTGAACCAATGGTCGCTCCCGAGGATTGTTGATCGCTCGAGCCAAATCGACCTGAATGGTTACTTGGCCATCGCAAGGTGTCTTACGAATTATGTAGAGATTCCCAGGCGGCACTCCTCCTAAGCCGGCAGCTAAGTTACCGCCCATTCCCATACCCATTCCACCGCCACCTTGGCCGCCACCCTGCCCACCAATTCCGCCGATTTGACCTGCCAGAGCCATTGCGCCGATAACGTCAAGATCGTAGTCGCGAGGAAGCTTATGTTCGCCGCCTGGTAACAGACCGCCAGTGTAATACACTTCTCGATCGCGTGATTCGATGTAAACAATATCACCCTCTTGCAGAATGATATCCTCGGGACGGAAAGCGGGTGTTACGCCCGGTGGTAGTCGCAATGGAATCTTCACGATGCTTGGATCATCAGGCAGGGGAGGAGGGCAGACACATGGGTTGCAGTTGTTATTGTTGTAGAACGTCGCATAGAACTGACGAACAAACTCATCCCGCTTGCGTTGGTCTGCACGATTCGCTCGAAGAATTTGAATTTCATTCTTCGCATTTAATCCAGGCAAGCCCCCAGTTTCCATAAGAGCATGCAGCACGTCGTTTTGATAAGCCTTCAACCGAAGTGCCTTACCTGTTGCGCTCTCGTCCGTGCCGCCGCTGATATATCCACCCTGGCCACCACCACCGCTAGAGTCCTGGCGAACGACCACAATGTTGTACGAGCGCTCCTGCAGCAGGCTGACGATCGGCGTGAAAACTCGCAACTGCGTATCGTTCAAAATCTTGGAATCGAAATAAGCGCGTCGAATGAGATCTCGAACCTGTTGAACCGTTAGCCCGGCGACATTGAGTGGTTTGATCAATGGAAGCGAAATGGTTCCATCTTCGACCACGGGTACGGGGTAACCGAGAGATGGAGGCAGCAAGCTGTCTTTATCGGGGAAATGAACTGGCGGTAACGTTGGGACCTGATCCGGAGCTGAACTCGGCAAGATACCTTCGATGTAAACACCTAGGATATCACCTTTATCGAGCAAATACTCGCGCGGCGGTTCCTGCGACAATCTCGCCACGTCAATCGGCACCAAGTTGTTCTTCGGTGTCGCTAGAAATTGTGGAGGTAATCGCTTGGCCGGAACTCCGCGGATCGGCGTCGTTAATGCCGTGCAGCCCATCGAAAGAGTCGAGAGTACCAATGCGAATAGAGTCAGCAATGACCGTGTTGCAGGCAATTTCCCTCGAACCTGAGAAACCGCATTCGCTTTGAAAGTTTTCGTTAACATCACTTCCCCCACGTCCTAGTCGGGCCCTGCACTTATGAGTGTCTTTAGTAGTCTTCGTGGCGTTTCACACATCCTGTGCAATCACACCACGCACTGCGAAAATGAGCTAAGGAATATTTTGTACCGGCAGATTCGGCGGTGGTGCTTCATTGCCTAAACCAACCGCTTCAGGCACGCCCGCTGCCGAAGGATCGATGACCGGTGGCATTCCGCCCGGCGCCGCCCCCGGAACCACTCCCGCCCCTGCGGGCACATATCCAGGCATGTTGGCGGGGATATTTTCCGGCACTGGATACATTGGAGTTGCTGGCCCAGCAAATCCCGCCTGCTGATATTCATTGTAAGTCGTTGAAGACATCTGAATCTGCGAGAAGTGACCAACCCCATCTTCTTCCGCAGCCCGCGCACCATGAGGAAAGCCTGCAAACCAAGCCGCAACTCGCGCTTGGCCTTCGGCCGACTGATACTTCCAGCCCCAATATTCCTGAGGAGGAAGAGCTGGTGTGCAACCATTCCCGCCGGAAGCGACATCCAAATATCCTGCCCTGAAGCCAGCGCAGAAGTCGTCCAGGTATTTTTCGTTACAAAAATGATGTTTGCGTAAATGCCACGCTCGAGCAGCCCAGGCGGCATTGCGTTGAGAAACGACCCACTCGCTCCATGAGTCGTTGTAACGCAAATTCTCCTGAATGTTGCCGATCGCCGTGCATCCAACGGCGCAAGTAGAAGTTCCGATCAACAGCGATGCTATGCAACCTCGCAGCCAGCGGCACCGTTTCATCTTTTCCAAGTGCTTACTAAGCGCCCATCGGCTCGTCTCTTGGCCTTCCATAACCCCCCCTGCGGTGCGGAATTTCTGCTTCCACACTCTGTACGTAATTTCATCCGACTCCAGACATACCGGATGCTGCATTTGTAATCGCCATTCCTAAGGGGCGGAGTTTAGCGAAAGTAGCAGTTGTTCTTTGTTTGACGTACTTAGGGATTTTGCGACGCTTTTTGTGAAACCTTCGCCTAACCCTCGCTTCGAGTTACCTAATCAGAGCAATTTTTCCCCTGGTCAGTTAGACTAACTCCTACTGGACCTTACTACTGTTTAACGAAATTTAGCTGGAGCGATTGTGTCGGAGTCGTTTGCGAACAAACCCACCCTTCTGGGAGTGATCAGAGTTCTCCCAATTCTTGGGATAATCGCATGCGCTTGGCCATTTGGTGGCGCCACTTGGTGGTCACAACAATGGGTGAGTGGCCTTTCCTTGCTGGCCCTGTTACTGCTGGTTGTGTTACAACTTTTTTCGAAACGCAAGTTAACGGCTAGTCCATCGGCGCTTCTATTTTTGCTCGTCCTGGCGGGCACAGGCCTCTTCTCGTTAGCTCAAACCCTACCCATTTCAAAATTACCCATCTTGTCTTCTCTCCCAGCCGTTACGCTTCAAGAACGCTACCTTGCGAGCCATCGCGCAGAGCAAGCCGACTCGGGGGCAGAAACCGAATCGACAACCTTGCAATCACCTACCCTGAGTATCAGTGTGGACCGTGGGCATTCATTGGCCGCGCTTGCGAATATAGGCTCGGCGATGATCGCGTTTGGGATAGGGTATTGGTTGATCGGTACCTCCGCCAATCTCGCCTTTGCTGCTCTAGCTTTTATCGCTTTTAATTGCGCTGCGATGGCCGCGATAGGCATTACGGAAGATATCGCATCCACCAAATGGCAACTGCTCGATATCGATAAACCAACTGCATTCGCTGCATTCGTTTCCCGCAATTCGGCAGCAATGTTTCTCAACGTGGGCATCGCATGTGGGCTTGGGGCCATCGGCTGCCGCCAAGAAAATAAACCTGCCGTTTCATCCGATCCACGTTATCGGTATGCAACCACGTCGATCTTCTCGCGAGCCACCGCTTACTTGGAAGACGTTGCAGCAGAAATCTCGTCGGTCAAACTCGCTCTTGCCGCTGCGATTGTCCTTATGTTCGTCGGTGTTTTAGTCACGCTTTCTCGAGGTGGTATGGCCAGTGCGATCGCAGCCTTTTTGGTTGTCGCCGGTGTCGCCTTATTTCGCGTTCGCAAAATAGAAGGGGCAATACTTATCGGTGGTATCATCGCGGCGACAGTATCCCTTGTTCTTTGGCTCGATCAACTTGATCTTGTCACCAGTCGCATCGAAACAGTCACCGAAGGTAATGCGGTAGACACCGATCTTCGCTGGACTGTCTGGAGCTTTGCGAAGAAAGCGACTGCCTCATTGTGGCTCACCGGAGGTGGACTGGGCAACTTCCATTATGCATATTTGCCATTTCAAGATAAGCCGGTCGATACTTGGTTTTATCATGCAGAGAGCTTCTACTGGCAAACCCTTGTAGACCTTGGCCTAGTTGGAATTTTAGCGATCTTCATCGGCATCGCACTTTCCTTGTACGTCATTCAAAAGCTTTTGTCCCAATCAGAAAATAAAGCAGTTCAATCGATTGCCTTGGCGACAACGTTTCTGCTTGCGTCCATCGTTTTGCATAGCTTTGTAGAATTCTCCCTATTTTTGCCAGGGATCTACCTGCCAACGTGTGTGGTTTTAGGAATCGCTTTTGCAATGGCCAATCAGTCCATTTCGAAAAAACGACGTCGCTCGAGAAGACGCTCCCGTGTCGAAAAAGCTCGGGAGTCCGTAAATGCCAAGAGCGACTCCTCGCTGATTCCCATGCTCTGCCTCGCAGCATCCGTTGCATTTATTATTACAGGAATGCATTTCAATCGTCCGCGCGCTGCTTCGGAAACCATCCAATCCGAATTGGAACGCTGGAGCTTTGAACAAGAACAAGCGGAAAATGCACTAAATGCGATCGTTGCGAAAGGCGAAAAAGCGCTCAAGCAATTTCCTCGCGATGGCCAACTGAACCTGGTCATGGGAAAAGTGTACGTCGAAAAATATCGCTGGCTCTCTTATCGTATGGCACCCACAGGCAAAGCGGCTTGGGATGCGAGCCATCCACTGGTCGCGCGGGCCCAGTTCTTTCGCCGCTCGAAACAAGAAACTCTCAACATCGAGACACTACTGGAGGATCCTGAACGAGCCGGCACTCTCACCTCGGCCTACCAATGCTGGCGGATGGCTCACCACATGATGCCACTGGACTGGCGCGCTCACTTCGCTTTAGCCGAACTCGACTTTGTCGACTTCAAAGATGAAGACTCGGAATTCCATCTCCATCAACTGCAGACGCTTGCCTTTAATCGCGCGAAGGTCCTAACCAACGCAGCAATCGTCGCATTGATCTACCCAGGCAGAGAAGCCGCCTTCCCACTTTTTAAACGCGCCATGGAAAGCTCGCCAAGTCAGTTTTCTACCATACTACCTATCGCTTTAGCTCAGTTCGGTAGCCGCGTCGTGGAAGAACCCTTCCTGCCTCAACATGCCCCCACGCTTCTGCAGATTGCCAATCGATTGGAAAGCTCCAACATGGATCCCAAAGGGTCCGATCCAAAAATGATAGATCAGCTGTGGAAGCAAATCGCAAACGCGCTCCCACTCATGCCAAACTCCGATCGACAAAAGCCCCTGATCGCTGCCGAACTTTGCCGACGCGAGGGGAATCTAAAAGGGGAAATTGATAGCTTACGAACCGCAGTCATGATGAATCCGCTCAATGCCGAAATCCGCTTCCAATTTGCTCAAGCACTTTTTAAAGACAAACAATTTGTGCAAGCCAGAGAACAAATTAACACATGTATCCGACAACAACCCGATAAAACCCCCTTCACCGATTTCCGCAAGCAATTGGAAGAGAGTCTGCGAAGCGGTTCCAATCGAACCAATTAGGCTGAAACCACCCCTAATTCTGCTCTAGTTCCCGAGAATGTAATCTGCTAATAAGAGCAAGAGGTAGTCTTCGCCAGCAGTGGGTAATGCTGCGGCGATTCTCAAGTTTTGACCGACAGACAAGGAAGTCGTGGTCATGAAAAAATGGACAATGTGGGTAACCGGTTCGGGCCTTTCTCTGCTGTTCGTGGCCGTAGCTGTCGCCTTAGCGCATCGAGATTCTCGCAATGAAATCGATGCTGTAGATACCAACCCGACTGTAAAAGCATCCACTGCTGCCCCAGTAACTTTGGCTTGGGATTCGAACAAAGATTCAAAATCTTCTTCAGAAGTTCGGCAACCTGAAAGTCCCAAAACTTCCAGCGCAACTCCGCTTTCTGCAACCCCACCCAATGCAAACGATTTTGCTCAATGGGCTAGCTATGAGAGTCCTGACGTGGACGTTGTGCGTGGCAACGATGAAACTCCTGCTGGCAGTGGTCAACCGACGCCTGCTGCCCCTCCGCCAGCTCCACTGCTTTCCCCGTTCCCTTTTACCAAAAACTCCGCTCCCGCAACCGATAAAAATCCTGCACCCGCGACGGCAGCAGCACCTGCGCCGGCGCCGGAACCTGCGACGGTACCAGCCACTAGCGGTATCAGCGACGGCACAGAAGTTGCCCAGCTCCCCACGCTACCTGAAGCAATTCAAAGCACGCAGAATAGCCTCAGAAAAGTCACCGACTCAGCGGCCGCAGCTGTATCGGACGTAGGCCAAGCACTCGATCCACGTCGTGTCTTAGGTGGCACTAATCCACCAAGCACAAACCCACCCCGGACCTTATTGCCACCGCCATCGAGTAGCATGCCACAGAGTAATTTGCCACAGGGTAACTTGCCACCTGGCAGTTTGCCACGACCCAACCTTCCTGCAGCCAATTCGCCTCCAGGCAATGCATCATCGGCTCACATGGCCCCCAACGCATCACCAAGCAACTCTGCCCCCGTTGGCAGTTCGCCGCAGGCAAGTCCTCCTGCAGGGAGTTTCCCCTCCGGCAACACGCCGTCGATACCCAACAGCACGTCGAGTTCCAACAACGCTCCACCTATCGCCACCTTTGGATCGAGCAACGGTTCACCAGGGCGGAGCATTTCCAGCAGCTATCCAGACGCAGGTAGCCTCAGCGATACCGGCGGCGGCGGCTTTTCTTCCGGGAGTTCTTACGACACAGTCACGTCGTCTTTGGTATCTGCGGATCCGGGCGAGCGAACCATTGAAGGACCACAGTCACCCGCGTTACAGCTAATCAAACGAGCCCCCGAAGAAGTTCGTGTGGGTCGCAATGCCACGTTTACCATGATTGTAAAGAACACCGGAAACGTGATCGCTCGCAAAGTACAGGTCTTTGATATCGTACCGAACGGAACACGTTTCGTTGCGGCTCAACCTGCAATTCAACCCGACAATGATGGCCAACTTGTTTGGGATCTTGGCGATATCCCTGCGGGTAATGAACGAGTAATTCAATTGCAGCTTATTCCGGAAAGCGAAGGGGAGATCGGTAGCGTCGCGAGTGTCACCTTTGCCGCGCTCGCCTCCGTGAGAACCCTCGCAACCCAACCGAAAATAAAGTTGACGCACAATGTCGCTGAGCAAGTGCTTCTGAGCAACAAATTCAATGTGCAATTAAAAATTGAAAACGAGGGGACGGGAATCGCAGAAGGCCTAAGTCTTGAAGCCGATCTTCCGGCCAATCTTAAGTGTGCTGCCGGAGCGCAAGTCGTTGCCACCATCGATCGCTTGCAACCTGGTGCAAGTAAAATGGTAAACCTTCCCTTGCAAGCGATTGAACCAGGGCAGGCCAACCTACAACTTAGAGTCATCGCGGAAGATGAAGAGATCATTCAGAAAGAACTAGGTATCGTCGTGACAGCGCCACAATTACAGGTATCCATCAAAGGTCCCACGAAACGTTACATTGAGAGACAGGCTCGTTACGTCTTGAAAGTTGAGAACATCGGCAACGCTTCCGCCACCAACTTAGACGTCGTAGCACAGTTACCGAAAGGTTTCCGCTTCAATGGAACCGGCCAAAAAGGCCAATACGACGCTTCCCGTCATGCGGTATTGTGGAGCTTGGAAGAGTTAGCTGCAGGTATCGCAGCTGAAGTGGAGCTTGATATTCTACCGGTCGACATGGGCGCACAAGCTTTACGGTTCCAAGTAGCTGCAGATTTGAATGCACAAGCACAAACAGAGGCGACCGTAAATGTTGAAGGCCTTTCGGAATTGTCGTTCACTATTTCCGACGATAATGATCCGGTTGAAGTTGAAGGGGAGACAAATTACAGCATCAAAGTGAGCAACAGTGGCACGCGAGCCGATGCGGAAGTGCAACTGGTTGTCGAGCTACCCAATGGAGCGCAATTGGTTGGGGAACCCGACGCACCGGTGCAATGCAGATTGAATGGCAATCAAATGATTTTTGCTCCTATACCCTCGATGAAAGCGAAAGATACGGTCGACTATCAATTCACCATTCGCTGGACGGAAGAGGGACAACAGAATGTGAGAGCCTTGGTAACGAGTCAGAATCGCAGTGTTCCAGTGACCAAGGAAGAGGGCATCGAGGTCTATCGAGACCGTTAGCCACCTTCATCCGCAGATCGATTTCATCCGCAAGGATCCGACCGGCTAACACGATGCTCTAGCAACCCGCGAGCTATTTCCATCGTAGGCCAAAACCTGCTGATATTGTGTGCTGACAAAACGGCTTTCGCGGGGGCCGTCGAGCCTCAAGAGCGGCTTTCGCTGTCAGTACCTAACCCTCTCAGGTAGGCGGTTAAGGACCTATCTCCACGCGACCCTTCAGAAAGTGGGGGTTATGACGGGGAAGTTTTTGACATTCTCCCCCTCGTCGGTGGAGCCGCCCTAGCATAAATCGACTAATTCCTGAACAATGTGTGCCTATATTGTTTTGGGCCAGTTGGAATAAGCCCTCTTCACCCGTTGTGAGAATCTGTTGTGGACCGACGTCTTACCAGTTGGCTGATCATCGTTTGCGGCTTGTTCATGCTGTGGATTTTCCTAAAGCAAACCATCGATCCGCCCAAGCCTAACGCGAAACCAAACGCAAACCCGCCAATCGCTCAAGAGAATGGTGAAAAGCCGGCCGGTGACGAGAAGGCAGCGACAATCGAGCCCCCCAAGCCCGATGCAGCGTCTGCAGACAAACCTGCCGAAGCTTCCGTGAGTGCGCCCGACAACAAAGAAGAAACGGCAGCTCCCAACACTCCTTATTCGAAAGAAGCGTTGCAGTCGAAACGCCCCGAGTTTATCTCACTGGGTTCTATGGACCCCGAAGATGGATATCAGTTGCTCGCAACGTTTACTAGCCGCGGAGGCGGATTAGTACGCGCAGAAGCGATCGAACAAACGAAACCGGGAAAGTTCAAATACAAAGCACTTGACACCCGAAGCGCATACATCGGTTACCTGGCACTTTCTCCTACCGAACTGGGACTGACCATTGGTATTGTCGGACAAGGTACACCTGCGGCGCTAGCCAAGCATAAATCCGGTGGCAGTGGAACGATTTCTGCCGGTCTACAAGTGGGTGACGTTATCAAGAAACTTGGTGCTAGCGAAGTGAGGTCGCTCGTCGATGTCGACAAAATACTTCAGGCCACCAAGCCAATCTCAGCGATCGATATTACGATTGAACGCAAGGATGTGGGTGAGTTGACATTTGAATGCGGAACGGTCGAAGCACCGATGGACATCGTGCGCATGACCGATGAGAGCGCCGAGGAAGTCGCTGGGAATTTGTCGAGAATTTCTTGCCTAACAACTCTGGCTTCTATTGATGGCAGACCTATCGAAGCCAATGCGCGATACATCGCTGGACTCGATTCCACCTTGGATGGTGTATGGGACTACAAGACGATTGCTCGAGAAGGTTTCGTCGGTGTCGAATTTTCTCTGCCGCTTACAGAGCTTTTGAAACCGCTAGGGATCGACGCTAATCTTACTCTGGTGAAACGCTACTGGCTTCCCAAGCCGAGAGGCGAAGGAGCAACCGCAGGAACAAGGTCTGGCTATGTCCTCGATTATGAAGTCGAGGTGATCAATCAGGATACGAAGCCTCACACGGTCTCCTTACGACAAGAGGGCATTAATGGCATCACACTGGAATCGTGGTGGTATGCACCTAAAATCAGCAAGTACTTCACTCTGGCGGCGGGCGCCCGAGACGTATTGAAAGGAAACGCGAATGGCGAACATCATCTTGCGACTTGCTACTCGATTTATGATGACGCTCGTCGCAATCCTAAAGCACCGGATAAATTGCTATTCGGTTCAACTGAAACTGCAGATGCGCGAACACTCAAATATATTGGGGTGGATGGCTATTACTTTACCACTGCCTATTTGCCCGCACCAAACGATCCAAATTCGCTAACGAATCTCTATCAGGCAGGAACGACGTTAATCGGTGACCCGACACGATTTGTGAAGCATCAGGAAAAAGCCGCCAACGTTTCATTCTGGTTGGATACTCAATCAAAAACGATTGAACCGGGGCAGGCATCCAAAGAGCAGTTGCAGATTTTTATCGGCCCGAAGCAACCTGACCTTCTCTCGCAGTATGGGCTCAGCAATACCATCGAATACGGTTGGTTTGGTTGGGTTGCCAAACCGCTGTCATGGCTCTTGCACTTCTTTTACAGCATTGTCCGAAATTATGGCATCGCCATCATGCTGCTTACGTTCTTAGTTCGAGGAAGCCTGTTTCCTCTAGGAAGAAAAGCAGCACTGAATGCGCAGCGGATGCAAGAACTGGCACCAGAACTCAAACGGATTTCGGAACAATACAAAGATGACTATGAAAAGCGTGCGAAAGCGACCCAAGAGTTTTATGCGAAGAATAATTTTAAACCTTGGGCGGGCTGCTTACCCATCTTTTTCCAGATCCCGATTTTTATAGGTCTTTATCGTTGTTTGTCGGTTGATATCGAATTGCGTCAACAGGCTTTACTTCCAGGCATCACCAGTTGGTGTTCGAATCTCGCTGGTCCAGATATGATGTGGTACTGGGGAAGCTTCATGCCCAACTTCATCGCTGGACGTGGCGAAGGTTGGTTTGGGCCTTACTTCAATATTCTTCCTGTCTTCACGGTGATTCTCTTTATCATCCAGCAGAAGATTATGATGCCCAAAGCGACCGATGAACAAACTCAAATGACCCAGACCATGATGATGTATATGACGGTTTTCATGGGCCTGATGTTCTTCAAAGTTCCAGCGGGATTGTGCATTTATTTTATCACTTCCAGCATATGGTCTTTGTTCGAGCGTAAATTGGTTAAGCGTTTAGGTCCGCCACCCAAACCACCTGAACCAACACCCGCCGCACCCCCACCTACCCGCGAATCGCGCAAAGAAGCTTTGGAAAAGAAACAACAAGCGGCGAATAAGCCACCTAATTGGTTCGAAAAAATGAAGAACATTGCAGACCAAGCGGGATCGGATAAGTCCGCCACTTATCGTCGGGAAAAACCGAAAGACAAAGATCAGAAAAAGAAAAAGCCGTAGTCCATTTCTTCGACTCCACAACGGCAGTGCAATGCCGTTGTGGATATCTCCATCAAGAACCTCTCCAATAACCATCAGTCAACGGCGTTAGCCGCGGTTATCCGATAACTATCATTGGTCGCGGTATCCGGGGTTTTCGGATAGGCTCTTAATCTTTGAAAAATGGGTTCTTGATGGTGACCGGACCTGCAGGGGCAGTTTCCTCGGCGACTACCATGCCATCATAATAAGGATTCACAATTCGAGGTCGTGACTCGGGTCGAGGCGTCGCCATGTAGCTTGGATTCGGCTGCAGTGTCGAAAGCGATGCGTAGGGACTATCGCCATAGGGACGCTGATAACGCTTGCCGTAGTACACCGGTGGATGAATAGCAAAATAGGGAGGAACTGGGACGTTATTGCGGAAAGAACCATAGCCTCCACCGTAACCCCAAGCCGCTCCGCCCCATGGGCCAAATGGAAACTGAGCTTGGCAAGGAATCGCCAAAACCGTGGTCAGCAAAAGTCCAGCGACAAGCGACTTGATCGACATAGTTGTTCATCTCGACAGTAAGTTATTGACCTAAAAGCGGGCGCGATTCGCCCCATTTGTTCCACACTAATCGCAATCCTTCTCTGTTCAATCTAAACCTGAGTTTTTACGCTTCGAATTCAAACCTCACAATCGTTATAATATGACTTTACTGGGAAATTCACGCTCTCAATTGATCCATGGCTGCTCCTGAAAATCACCCAATTAGCTGTTCCGATTCAGGTGATAAGGCGAACGTCGCCTTGGGGGACCTAGCGCGAAAACTGAAGCAGCAAGCTGGATTGCTAGGGTTTGCAGAAGCTCGCCTGGCCCCTGCAGTGGAACCGGCACGTTACGCCGAATTTCTCGATTGGCTCGATAACGGGTATGCGGGGGAAATGAACTACCTCTCCGAGCGTCGAGATGCCTATCGCCATCCCGATTCCATTCTTTCCGGTGTACGAACTATCCTGATCCTCGCGCTTCCCTACTCGACTTCGGCACCTACCGATAACGCGATATCTCAGGGTGTTGGACGCATCGCGAGATACACCAGCGGCACCGTCGATTACCACGATTGGATTCACCAACGTCTAAAGCAGCTAGGACGCTGGCTTGAGAATAGTTATCGCTCCAGTGTCAAAGTGAACCAAGAACCAATAGTATGGCGCGGCGTTGTGGATACCGCGCCGATCCTGGAACGCGAATTTGCCCAACTCTCAGGACTCGGCTGGATCGGAAAAAACACCCTATTACTCAATCGAAATCTCGGCAGCTATTTTTTTCTAGCATGCTTGCTCACGAATCTCGATCTCCCATGTGATCGAGCGGATGCTTTGGATCACTGCGGTTCCTGTCAAGCATGCTTGAACGCATGCCCCACTCAAGCCTTTACCGAACCCCACGTGCTCGATGCAACTCGCTGTATCAGCTATTTGACCATAGAACAACGATCGTTACCCTCTCCCGAACTTCGCTCGAAAATGGGCGATTGGTTATACGGATGCGATATTTGTCAGGAGGTTTGTCCGTGGAATCGAAAAGCTCCCTCGTTGATCGAAACATCTTTTCAACCAGTTCCAGAGTTTACAGAATTGCGTTTGGTAGAAATACTTGGCATGAATGCGGAGCAGTTTCGTCAACATTTTCGGCGAACTCCGTTCTGGCGCGCGAAACGAAGGGGAATCATCCGAAATGCGGCTCTAGTTTCCGCGAATCAACGGGCAGTAGAATGCGTTCCGGCACTGAAAGCTTTATTGTACGATGAAGAGGAATTGATTCGCGCTGCGGCCGTCTGGGCGTTGACGCAAATGCCTCTCGATGATGTTGACTCTCTACTTGCGTCAATCCGACACCAGGAATCGAGTCCTTTAGTTCAAACGGAACTCAACCGCTATTTTCAACGGAGCGACAAGCCATCATGATGCGTGCAGTTTATTTGGTTCTATCGATTGCTGGATTATTATTGCCAATGATTTGTTTCGGCATCCATTTTACTTCCCGCGGCGAAACAGCCTGGAGCGAGTTCTTTGCGGCTCCCTTTGCCACCTGGGTTATCGCCGGTTTTTCCTGGGATCTCATGATCACTGCTACGGCGGTCACCATTTGGATGCACCGCGAATCGAGACGTTTGAAAATGCCCGGTTTCATCTGGCACTTTATCGTGATTTTTCTCGTCGGTATCTGCTTTGCTCTGCCCACGTTTCTATACCGCCGTGAAAAATATCTCTCGCAGTATTCAGCGAATTAGAGATTATCCGCCCTCCCAAAAAACTGCAGCTAGTACCGAGGCGGCTCATGTTATTCGTATAGGCTTTTTTGCCTAGACACCGTCCCAGAAAAACGCGGCTAACGCCGGGCGGCTAATGAAGTCGACTCGACACTTGGCAAAAACTCGAAAAAACTATTTTTTCAAAATCCGAATAAATCTTGAGAAATCCGTTTCGCTGCAGCATCTTACTGATGAACTGAGTTGCCTGGTACTGAACAAAGGTCGCATTTCCCATGATATCCAGCGAGCAGCTTGCGATGGCAATCGACCGTTGGGGAGGGAAGCTACGCTTTTGGTTGATGACCCGCGTTCCCGATTTTGACGATATTTTGCAGGAAACTTTTTGTAAGCTGATCCAGCAACCTCGTTTGCCAGATCGCCCCGCTGCTTGGCTATTTCAAGTTGCTGCCAATTTAATTCGCGAAGAGGCTCGTCGGAAGAAACGTCGTCAGCAACGCGAACAATTTGTCGCTTCGCCGGAATCGATTCAGATCGATGGTGACTTCGGTTGGACTCAAGAGGAAATTCGTCAGGCGCTCAACGGGTTAACCGCTGAATTGAGAGACATCATACTCCTGAAGATATGGGGAGAGATGACACATGCGGAGATTGGCCAAAGCCTCGGTATCTCGACCGCTACCGCCCATCGCCGCTACGAAGAAGCTTTAGCTCAATTGCGTCTTTTTTACGACGAGCAAAACAAAAGGATCGGAAAAAAATGAATCCCGAAAATCATTCCGATTTGGAAAAATCACTCGCCCGCATATCGCCCTCTCTTCCAACGAACTTGAGAGACCAATTATTGTTCACCGCCGGACAATCTTCCGCACAGATCACCTCTCGCAATGCCTCATTCAAACAGTTGATTGCGACCGCAGCAGCTTCGTGTCTTCTCACCTTCTCGGTCTCTTGGATAGCCCTAACGGAACAACAACACGATCCAGATGTTTCGTCCGAAAAGATAGCCAATACTGCGCCTATCCTACCAACTGCAACGCCCGAAAAAAATTTGAGCTCGCAGTCCATCGAAACCCTGGCTGGGCATAGAACCCTTTCCACTCGTAGCCTCCATTTCGATAAAAATCGAGATAACTCTTCCTCGTTTGAATTTGTAGTTCCTACATCTCATTCACGTACGCTCACTCCTCGCTCTTCGCTCGATCTTTAGAGTCCACGAATTTAGCCCATATGATTTAAGGAGATTTTATCCATGACACTGCGCCTATTTGCAAAAACACTTTTACTTCTTGGAATTATTTCCTCCATTTTTGATGGACTTCGCGTCAATACACTTTCGGCACAAACCGCTTCACCCGCGTTCAAAACAGGCGGTATGCCAAAAACAAAGGATGGCACCAAGATCATTGAACGAACTCTATTGCTCAGGCCGGCAACCGCAGTGACTGCTGTGGATAATCGCCTCTATCCTTCGACCGCTTTGATGCGACCGGGCGATGCGGCCCCCATCTTCCTGCGAATCAACTCCGAAAATCTTGCCTGGCGCAAGGCTGTTAACCAATTGAATTTGGAAGAATGCCTTGATATGAATCTTCAAGATCTCAAGGTTGAGGAAATCGAGCAAGCACGTGCCTCTGTCATTCGCTCGGAAATGCGTCGTTTAGTTTTTCGCCGAACAGCCGGTTGGCAATATCCTATTTTTGAGGAACCACATTTCTCAATACTCCTCCCCGATGTCCAAGAAAGTCGCGGTTACGTCAGAGCAATGACCACATTCGCTCGCGCAGCAATCCTGAAAGGTGATATACCTAAAGCCGAAGAATGGCTACTATACTCGACCGGCTTGGCTCGACATGTCGGAGAAAGCCCCTTTGCGATTGTGCAAATGGTGCGAGCTGCAGAGACGAATGATGCACTGAATGTGACCGAAGAGCTCATTCAACATCCCTCTTCATCCAATTATTATTGGGATTTGACCGCCATTCCCTCACCCACATCTTCGATTCGCGACTCCGCAACCTTCGAAAGTGCGGGATGGGAAAATACGATTGTTGCATTGAAAAATTTGGATGCCTTAAAGCTTGAAGAACAATGGACCGCATTGGCCGGGCAAATCCAAGCATATCTTTCCGAGCTTACCCCTTCGAAATCGACTTCACTTCTAGATGCGGATTGGATTAAACATGCGAGAAACCAACTTCCAACCGCCATGCCTGCCGCCGCAGATCGAGTACCTCAGATGTCCGATGCAGAAGTATCCGTTCGTTACTGGTGGATCAGGACTCAGCATTTCACGCATAAAATAAGAGCCTTAGCGACGCTCAAGCCACATCAAGCGATCGAGCAACTGCGAAACCTCGATACGGCTGGACTTGTCGTCGCTGAAAACGAAGCTGTGGTCGATATCGGACTCGATACTCTTGTCACTTCTATGGTTCTGCAACTCACTCTTCTTGAACAACATATCGAAATGCTGCGAGCGATAGAATCGATCCGAGATTGGTCGGCTAAAAATGGAGGAAAATTACCCAATAAGCTCGAGCTACTCGAGCTACCAATTGCCAGAGATCCGCTGAGCGACCAACCGTTTGAATGGAAACTAAGTCAAGATGGGAAGGAAGGCGTTTTAAGCGGACTTATTCCTGGTTTTTCGAATAAGTTTGTTGGAGAAGGCTGGAGTGAAGGTGGACGTATTTATCGAATTGTCATCGATTGAGCCCGCCATTTCACAAGCAATTGTTGGTCAAACCAGCAATAGCCATCGGCTGGGGCTCTAGGAGCACCAGGAACCGATGGCTATATTATTGACCTATGCGATTAATCACCTTTCACGAAGTCGGTTTCACTTGGCGCAAGCCTCCTATCCTCGAAGATGTACATCTCGCGATCGATTCCGGGGAGAGGATTGGTTTATTGGGTCGAAATGGCACGGGAAAATCGACGTTGCTGAAATTGATCACTGGTGAAATCCAACCAGATCACGGCACGATTCGCACCGCGCCCAAGCTGCGGATATCCCGCTTGATTCAAGAGGTGCCCGAAGACGTCGGAGGCACGATCGCAGATGTGATCCAAGGGGGTTGGAGCTTCGCCTCCACGCAGGAAGACGAAGAAGCTTTCCACAATCAACAGTGGCAACTCGAAGCTGCACTCGATCGCACCCTCTCCCGGATGCAACTCGATCCAACTCGACCTTTTGTATCTTTATCTGCTGGTCTCAAACGACGCACCCTGCTAGGTAGAGCACTCATAAGCCAACCCGACCTACTGTTGCTCGACGAACCGACGAACCACCTTGATATCGAGTCCATTTTGTGGCTGGAAGATTTTCTAAAAGGCTATTCTGGCGCGTACATTTTTGTGACCCACGATCGAGCCTTTTTGCGGGCGTTGGCAAACCGCATCTTAGAATTGGATCGAGGGCGATTGCTGGATTGGGAATGCGACTATGCCACATTCTTGAAACGTAAAGCCGATGTGCTAGCTGCAGAGGAAAAACAGGATGCTCTTTTTGATAAAAAACTAGCTCAAGAAGAAGTTTGGATTCGTAAAGGCATTGAGGCGCGACGCACACGCAACGAAGGACGCGTTCGAGCGCTCGAGGAAATGCGTCGTCAACGAGTCGAACGCCGCAAAAAGATCGGTGACGTCAAAATGCAGGCAACAACACTCGAACGCTCTGGTGAGTTAGTTGCCGAATTAACCGATGTCTCTTTCGCTTATGATTCGCGATCGATCATCAAAAATTTTTCAACAGTTATTACACGCGGTGACAAAATTGGCATCGTCGGTCCCAATGGAGCAGGCAAAAGCACTCTGATCAAACTGCTGTTGGGCCAGTTAAAACCGACAGCCGGTAAAGTTCGGCTTGGCACCCGTCTGGAAACCTTATACTTCGATCAACTTCGCGAACAGATCGACGGCGAAAAGTCCGTCGCAGACAATGTTTCCGATGGCGGTGATCAAGTTGTTCTCCAAGGTAAACCGCGACACATCTACGGTTATCTCCAAGATTTTTTGTTTTCACCCGAACGCGCTCGACAACCCGCAAAGTTTTTATCCGGAGGCGAGCGTAATCGCTTACTTTTGGCCCGACTCTTCAAGCGGTCCTCCAATTTACTCGTTCTCGACGAGCCGACGAATGATCTCGATGAAGAGACGCTCGAACTGCTTGAAGAAATCGTTTCCAATTATGAAGGAACGTTGCTGCTGGTCAGTCATGATCGTGAGTTCCTCAATAACGTTGTAACCAGTGTGCTGGCCGTGGATGGCGAAGGAAATGTCTCAGAGTACGGCGGCGGCTACGATGATTATGCTCGCCAGAAAGCGCAGCAAGAAACCAAAAATACTCCACAAAATAGCAACGGCTCCAGTAAGTCAGCCTCTGCAGCGGTATCGCAATCCGCCAAAAGCAGCAAGAGTAAACTTTCTTTCAAAGAACAGAAAGAGTTAGAGTCTCTACCCAAGAAGATCGAGTCGGCTGAAGCGAGTCGTGAATCATTGCATGCCGATATGGCACGACCCGATTTTTATCAGCAAGAATCTTCCATGATCGCTGCTGCCATGAGCCAATTATCGAAACTTGATGACGAACTCGCTCAACTTTACTCGCGTTGGGAAGAACTCGAAAGCCGCAACAGCTAGGCGATACTTCTTGCAGCCTAATGGTGTAGCATTAGCCATTTTTGCACAAAATTTAGGCTTTTGAGATCACCTAGCAGCACTGACTTCACCTAACTTGCCGGGGCTTGCTTCGGGTATACCGAGAATACTATGCTAACGAGTCGTCTCTATCCACTCC
>JBIKMB010000208.1:0-9969 GCA_044359485.1 Pirellulaceae bacterium
GATACGATGGAATCGCGACATCGGTAAACTGGTGAGCAAATGTAATTTTAGCCCATTCATTCCCCCAAATCGAGTCAATTTTGCGACATCCAGTTAACGAATTGCGACATAACGTGTCGGCTCGCCGAGAATTTAGGGAACTTTAGGGAACGATTCGTTCGGATTTTGCATGAAAATCGAAAATCGTCCGGTTCGACAGCCAAGAGTAGGGCTGCTGATTGAGTCGTCACGCGGTTATGGACGGGCGATGTTGCGCAGAATTGCCAAGTATGTTCGCAACCATACGAACTGGTCTTTATATCATCAGGAAATGACTATCGAGTCGCAGCCGCCTGATTGGTGGGAATCCTCATCGATTGATGGGGTGATTGCACGAGTTGGAGTGAGCAATTTGGCAGGCCTAAGGCGACTGAATGTTCCAATGGTCGACGTTCGCTGTGTCATTTCCCAGCAGCAGTTTCCGTTTCCGCAGGTAGAAACTGATGATAAAGAAGTAGCTCGTCTTGCCTTTGAGCACTTTTACCAATTGGGTTTTCGCCGCATGGCTTATTGCGGGTTTCAATTTGCGCATTATTCGCAGACGCGAAAAAAGTATTTCTGCGAATTGGCCGATCAGTTTGGCTGTCCCTGCTCGGTGTACGAATCGCCATCGGAGCCTTCGGCGTCGTTATTAAGTATTGAACACATCGACCAATTCGATTTTGGTCGGTTTGGATTATGGTTGGAGCAACTTGTGCCTCCGACAGGGATATTCGCATGCAACGACATTTGCGGTCAGCAACTGCTCAACGTGTGTCGCGCTCAGAAGTTGGGAATACCGGATGATTTTGCGGTAATCGGTGTGGATGATGACGATGCCATTTGCCCGTTGTGTGACCCACCTTTATCGAGTGTACGACCTGATGCGGAGCAAGTTGGTTTTCGCGCGGCGCAAAAACTGGATGGTCTCATGAAAATGGAGCGGGTGGAGTGGCAGATTGAATATGTCCCGCCGCGAGAAGTTGTGCAACGTATGTCGACAGCTATGGAAGCGATCACGGATCGCGAAGTGGCGAAAGCTTGCCGATTTATAAGAGAAAACGCTTGCCGTGGCATCGATGTAGGCGATGTCTGCAAATTCTCTACATTGTCGCGGCGTCAACTGGAGCGAAGATTTCAGGAGGCATTGAAGCGTTCACCAAAAGATGAGATCACTTCGGTGCAATTGCAAAAAGTCAAACAATTGCTACGTGAGACAGATTTGAAACTCGATTCCATAGCGAACTCAGCGGGCTATTCGTACAAAGAACGACTGTGTGCCGTGTTTAAACGGGAAACAGGAAAGACGCCAAACGAATACCGCATGGAAGAAATCCAGACGCCAACCAAAAAGTAGTCTCTAAATAGCTATGCGGATTTACTGACGGTCATTCTTCAAGCAGCCTTGCACGTACAATTGTACGTGCACAAAAGAAGTTGCCTTATCACACTTTATTGAGGGAAATTTTGGAGGGATTTACGGTTTCGCTGTGATGATCGGGCCAAAGCAAATGCGAAAACCATCGCGAGAATCGGAGTAATGGGGGCCCGCTAATCCTAGTCGCACTGCACAGCGGGCGTTGCCAGGAACATCGAAATAGTTTCCACCTTTGCAGACGGGCCGATAGTTCTCTGGGGTTGTAAAGAGTTGTTCATGTCCCCCCTTGGGGTCAAAGTGGTCCAGCACGACTTCCCAAACATTTCCACACATATCGGCCAGTCCGAATCCGTTTCGTCCAAGTTCACCAAAATGGTCGACGGGCGAAACGAAGGCATAACCATCACTCCACGGTGCGCTAGCGAGGGGCCATTTTTGTTCGCGATCAGGTAAGAAATCGACGGCGGAAATATTTAAACGACCTTCACCGGCGGCGAGATCATCGCCCCACCAAAATGCTGTGCTGTCTTTACGGCCACCGCGACAAGCATACTCCCATTCGGCCTCCGTGGGTAAACGAAACTCATAACCAGCGGGGATGGATGCCTTATGCTTCGATTGTTGATTAAGCCAAGTGGCAAAGGCCTTGGCATCGGTCCAACTGACGCAAACGACTGGATATTCGTCTTGCAGGATAAACTGAAAATTGGGATCCCGCCAGCTTTTGCCAGGCATTGGATCCCAAGGATGCACAACCGAGGTTCTAAAGTTATAGCTAGTCCATTTAGGATTGAAGCATTGGGTGTGCCCTCCTGGCTTTTCGGCATCGGTTACGTAACCAGTCGCATCGACAAATTGGCGAAATTGAGCGATGGTGACTTCAGTGCGTCCCATCCAAAACTCATGTGGAACGGTCATTTTACGTGGCATTTCCCCTTCATAAGATTCTCGTTCCGTGCCTGGTTGTGCGCCCCCCTCGATACCAGTGGCCCAGGCTTTTTCTTCCGGGGTACTTCCCATCATGAAGTTGCCTGGTGGTATATGTAGCAATTCAAGTTTAATTTCTTTACCCAGGTCTGCGACCAGCAGTTCGGGCGATTCTGGCGCCTGGGCAAAAGCGTCAGCTTGATCAATGGCAACCAACAGTAACGCAAACGCCGAACAAAAGGAAAAATGGAATAATTGAGCTTTTGCTATCGAGAAGAATAACATGTTTTTAGGTAAATCCGAAAACTTCGGTAGGTGGGGAAGTGGGTGGAGTAATTTGGCATTATCCATTTGCTGCAGCGCATTATGGTAGGCCAAGAAGGTCGCTGTCAAACAGATCTGTGTTTTACGATTGCCACTTTCATGGCCCATAGGAAAAAGCAAAAAAGATCAACGAAGGGAATGCTTAGAAAAACAAATTCTTTCCTTTAACCACTGTAGATAAATTTGTGAATGGCATTTTGAGCATCGACCAGAGCGGTACCGTCTGGTCGGTTCTGGGAAATTCCGGAACTCCGAGTCGCATTTGTTCTTGTGTTTCGTGCGGTTCGGATTGATAGGTACCGAACATACGATCCCACCACACGATGTTAAAGCCATAGTTGCGCTCTGTTTCGTCGCGATGAATGGAGTGATGAATGCGATGCATGTCAGGCGTTACTAAGAGCCAGCGCAAGCAACGATCGAGCCACCCGGGAAGCTTGAGGTTGCTGTGACTGAAGATAGAACAACCGTTCAAAATGATTTCGAATAAAATCACGCATTCTTTTGTAGCGCCAAGCAAAAGGACGGCGAGGCATTTCAGCAACATGGAACACAAAATTTCAACCGGGTGAAAACGAAGCCCTGAACTTGCATCTAAGTCATGATCTGCATGATGAACTTTGTGAAATCTCCACAGTAATGGAACATGATGAAAGGCGAAATGCTGCCAGTAAATCAGCAGATCGAGAAGTATCACCACAATGAGATACTCCAAAAAAGTTGGGATGGGGTAAGCGTTGAATAACCCTAGATGATTGTTTTCTGCATAGTTCGCGACTCCGGCGGCGGAAAGCGGGGGAATCATTCGAATAACGAATGTATTGAGCAGCGACAAAAGAAGATTATTCATTGTCCGCCGAACGCGATTTTCTGTTCGTCGTCGACGCGGATATAAGGATTCAAGGCCAACGAATGCCAGGAATAGAATGGCAAAAACTAAGGGGCGTAGCCACGTTTCGTTCAGATCTTTGTTCCTCAGTGGTGAAAATTGCGTTGTCTCGTAGGCAATCCGCGAGACTGCATTCGGGTTAACGGTTTTTGCCTAGTTTACGCTAGTTGGATTTCAGAGAAGATACCTGCGATCACGGTTTCGGGGCGAGTGCAGTTTTGGCAAACTGTTGCTCGATTTCGATTGCCTTTAATCGCTTCGCCTCGATTGATTCAAAAAGGGCCGGTTTACTGGTAAGTACGTAGATACAATCTGCTGTCGCATTTTCGGTTATTTCTATTTTTCCATCGAGCTGCTTCCAGGTTGTGGGATGAATTCCATCGGCATCGACTCGTTTCACGTCCAAGTTGGAGGAGTGACAGGAGGGAATTGCGAATTCAAAAACTGAAGCACGCGGTGGTCCAAAAACAAATTCCTGTTTATCAGGATCAATTTTGTAGTCGGTATCGATTGCGAAAAGCAGCATTCCTTGGGGTGAAAGGATGGAGGAAAGTTCCCAATTGGGTTCGCCATTGTCTTTTGTAAGTTTTCTAAAACGATAAGCATCTCCTTCGAGATAGAGTTCTTCCAGCATCCTTATCTCTCGACCTATCCGCCGCATCGCTTCCCAAGTGTCTGGAAATTTTTCTAGGGATGGTTTGCTGAGGTTAAACCAGTAGAGCGAAGTAATTCTTGAGGCGAGTGCGTGCATCGCTTGAGAACGTAATTCCGCAGGATTCGGGGAACGGCGCGCGCGACGTTTGGTCAGGGAGAAGCCGCCCCCCCAACCATCGTGAGGGCCCTGGGACCAGGCAGCGCAGGGTAGGGGGCGATTGAGTTCTCTTTGGGATCGGCACAAATTACCAATGGATTCCAGCGGGGCTCCCCAGGAAATCTTTGTGCCATTCCAGCGATCGTAGAGTCGCCAATTGTCGGCTGCCGGAGCGACAACGCGATAGGCATCGAAATGAGGATAATCTGATAGTCCCGCATAGAGTCGCCAAATGCGCTCTTCGCTGTGCGTCACCGAGGTGGGTAGCTTTGTTTTGCGATAGGGTAGAAACGCATCGTAAACTTCTTGAGGAGGAACGGGACGTCCACCGCCATATTGCGGTTCACCTAAAAATTCCACCGCGTGAACGGTCGCAAGGTTGGGTTCCGCTTCCCAGGGGTCGGTAGGCCATAACCGTGAAAATCGTTTAAGAGGATTGCGTTGGTAAAGCTGTGGGTTATCGCTATAGCCGCCGGCATTCTCATATTGCGCCGTATTGATGTGCATACTGCTAAGAAGATCTAGAAACCGATTGTACGTTTGGCCTGAGTTCGGGTCCGTGACTGTTGCGTTGCGCCATTTTTCCCGTGAGTCGAATACCCAGCCTCCACTGATATCGAAATGCTCTCTCTTGATGCGCAAATGTGTCCAGATCGAACCTTCGTTCGTTTTAAGTTCAATAGCAGCATAAGTGAGAGGCAGATCGGAGGTTGTTAGGTCTATAAAGCCTTTTTCGGATGGGGAAATGGTTTGATCTGCTTCGATCTCTGGTTGAGGCCAAAGAATTTGATACTCCCCTCCGCTTTTCGGTAGCCAGAGCTTCACATGCGAGACCTCGAGGTTCTTGTCGGTGCGATTTTCCACGTAGATCATTATCCGGTTGGGTTGACTCGCGGGAGACTTGTCGCTGCGAAGGAATGTAACAGAGGAGATCCAACGTGAAGGAGCGTTCAAGGCTATGGTTGAAGTCGCCATGTCAGCTGCTTCCAATGTTATATTATTGCCGAGTGAGAACGCGTTGGATTTGCCGTTGATATTCCATACGCTGAGGGCTCCTTCCGGAATCGGATGGGGATTGGCAAGATCGTGCCAGGCAATAGCACCTTCTTGAAGGAGTTCAGCAGGCGACTTCTTGTTAAGACTCTTAAAGGAGGCTGGTCCGCGCACAAAAAGTTGCAGGCGGCTTGCAAGCACTGGATCGTGTTCGCGGCGATACTTCAACTCGGTATCAATTTGATGAGGAATGATTGATGCACCTGCCAGTTCACCTGCGAGAGCGCTGATGCTGAAATCTATACCGAAAATAGCTAATAAAAAATAGGATCCAATGGAAAGGAAGATTGGATATCGTTTCAACATTTCGGAAGGACTCATAGAATAGATTTTTGATTTTGCTTGCGATTTGCGGTCACTTCATAAGCGGGAGTAAAAGCGACCAAGCAATACAGTGGTTCTGCGGCTTGTATATGAATCTTAGAGCCTATCCGAAACCCCGAATACCGCGATCAACGCCAAGGCGGTTAATGGCTAATCGGATCGACGCTTCGCTCCGATACCAAAACCGCGCTTAACGCCGACGGCTAATGGGTTTCGGATAAGCTCTTGGTAGTTAACGTTTGCGAGTATAATCTAGCCTAGGCAGCCGCAAAAGAACTCTAACACCCTAAATGAGGAGCGATTCGTGATTGAACGGGTTCAAGAACAACTTCGCGCTGCGATTGCACGCGAGTCTTTGGGGTGGTGTCTATTGTTTTGGGTTGTCACTTATGCCGCGGTATTCGGAATTGGTTTTGAGGATGAATCGAAAAGTAAATCTGAAAAAGTAACAGTGAAGCTGCGGGTAAAGCTTCCGGCAGCACTGGAAACAAACGAACAGGAACTAGGCGTTTTTGTTGCAGGTAATATTGAGGTTTTGGGCCAATGGCGACCGGATGGCCTTCGATTGACTCCGATCGATGCAACGAACCTTCAGGGAGAATTCGAAGCTGAAGTCGACATGGAGGTTGAATTCAAGATAACTCGGGGAAGTTGGACGGCGGTCGAAAAGGGGGCCAACGGTGGGGATATTCCCAACCGGAAAATCAAGGTTATCTCCAGTTCAGATGGTTCCCCACAAAAGGTTGAGATCGTGGTCGAGAATTGGAGCAAGAGTGAAACGAGAAAGAAGACGATCACCGGTACGCTTGACCGTTATTCCGAATTTACTTCTAAGCACTTGAGCGAAAAGAGGCAGATCACGGTATGGCTGCCGCCGGGGTATGGGACCACGTCAACAGAATTGGCAGTGCTTTATCTTCAGGATGGACAGAACTTATTTGATGAATCGACAGCGATTTTTGGGGTAGAGTGGGGTGTAGACGAAACGCTGACGAGATTGATTGAGACGAATAAAATTCCGCCATTGATTGTGGTAGGTATCTGGAATACAAAAGCGCGCTTGCAGGAGTATACGTTTACAGCGGACGAGCGAGTCGGGAGTGGAGGCGAAGGAGAGAGGTATCTAAAATTTTTGGTTGAGGAATTGAAGCCCTTCATCGATCAAAACTATCGCACATTAAGTGGTCCCAAGGGAACATGGATCGGCGGTTCTTCACTAGGGGGCTTATTTTCATTGTATGCCTCGGCAAAACGTCCCGACGTGTTTGGGGGGTGTTTCGCATGGTCTCCCTCATTGCACTGGGACAGCGAGCGGTTGCTGGATGAGACCGAGAATGGAACGCTCACATGGACTGGAACGGAACTATGGTTGTCCATGGGCGAGAGCGAGGGGGCCACGGTTGAATCACGTCATTCGAATGTTGCAAGAGCAGAGAGGTTGCTGGCTTTGATTCGGGATTCACAAAAAGCTGATCTGCTTAAGGGCAAATTCTTTGCTGGGGAGTTGGGTTTTCATCAGGAGAAGTCGTGGAAATTTCAATTTCCCGTCGCTGTGGAGGAGATGTTCGGCGACAAAAATCGAAAGTAAGAAAACTATTTGGATTGCTGGCGAGGGCTGTCAACTTCGGTGAGTCGATGCTGTAAGATATGGGAGCACAGGCCGAACACTACACTTGAACCGTTTGGAATTCAAAATGTTTGGGAAAAATTTCGCCTCTCGTTGGTCAGTTATTTGTCTGATTTGCATCGTTACCATTTTTGGCTGTATCGCAATTTCACCAGGATTCACGATCGCTCAAGAGGCGATTTTAGATGTCGAGCGGCAGCCGCTTGAGGCCTCCGTAAATCGACTTGCCGAATCGCTTGAGTTTCTCGGAGAGGCATTATCGAAGGAGCAGCGAGATCGGTTGGTTAGTTTGGCCGCTGAAGCAGAAGATCAAAAAGTTATCCTCGAGTTGCAAAAGCTGCTCGATCCTTTGTGCTTAGCTGTTGTATCGATTAATCCAGAAAGTCGCGTGAAGGTAGCGGCGGGGCAGGCGAATGCGATTTTGGTGGAAAAGGGATGGCGTACCTTTTTGGTGAAGGTAATCAATGAAGGTGGCGTAACGGCCCCGTTGCGGTTCACCAGTCCCCAGGCGCAACCCATGGTTCGTCCGAGCAGTTCGGCTGCAGATCCGGAGATGAAGATCACGCCGGCTGAGGCAAAGCGTCGTTGGTTAGACATCGCCTTGCCTGTACAGGAGCCGATGGTCCCGAATCTTTCTGGATTAAAAGTCGAGTATCGAGTTGTGCAACTTTATGCTCGAGATGCGGGTGCTTGGGAAGCAACGTTGGCCTTCGATGTAGGGCAGGGGAGTCAAGACCTGGGATTTCGGAGTGAAGTTCCCATACTTTTTCGCGTGCAGCCGAGTCAGAAGGTTACGGTTCGCATTAAGGATCACGATGGCAAGCCGACGACTTGCGCCTTATTGGTTCGCGATAATCGAGGCAGAGTCTATCCAAATCCTGCCCGTCGTTTAGCGCCTGACTTTTTCTTTCATCCCCAAATTTATCGGCATGATGGGGAAACGGTCACGTTACCTGCAGGAAAATATTTCGTTACGGCAACGCGCGGGCCGGAGTACTTGGAGTCGGCCTTTGAGTTCGTCGTTCCAGAAAAAGAGGCTGCAACAGATATGGAGGTGAAGTTGAATCGCTGGATTCACATGGCGCAGGAACAATGGTTTTCTGGCGATCATCATGTGCATGCAGCAGGTTGTGCGCATTATGAAAATCCGGTGCAAGGTGTTGGACCGGAAGATATGATGCGGCATATTCTGGGTGAGGACTTGAATGTCGGTTGTGTTTTGAGTTGGGGGCCTTGTTGGTATCATCAAAAGCAGTTTTTTGATGGTAAAGTTTCTAAGCTGTCACGAGCCGATTACTTGATGCGATATGACGTTGAGGTGAGTGGTTTTCCCTCTTCACATGCCGGTCATTTGTGTTTACTGAATTTGGTGGAGGATGATTACCCCAAGACCACGCGAATTGAGGAATGGCCATCGTGGACAATACCGGTTTTAAAGTGGGGTAAAGAGCAAGGGGGTGTTGTTGGCTACAGTCACAGCGGATGGGGGTTGGCCCTGCCGGATTACATGCCCGATGGTACCCGCGGTCCTCTACCCAAGACTTGGGGTGGCGGAGGAAACCGTGGCGGAAGGGCGGCTGATAAGTTACCGGACTATGCCATGCCCCCTTTTGATGGCATCGGCGCTAATGAGTACATTGTCGCAGCTCCCAATGATGCGTGCGACTTTATCAGCGCGGTGGATACGCCAGCGGTCTGGGAGCTGAATATCTGGTATCACGTCTTGAATTGTGGTTTGCGGACTCGAATCAGTGGTGAGACAGATTTTCCCTGTATCTATGGGGAAAGAGTTGGATTGGGACGTATCTATGTTGGAATGGATGCGGCAAAGCCATTGACTTACGATGATTGGGTGAAAGGTCTGTTGAATGGAAGAAGTTATGTTGGAGATGGGGCGAGCCACATTCGAACGTTTCAGATCAACGATCAGGGACTCGGGTTAAGCGGTACGACAGGAAGCATCAGTGAGCTGAAATTACCGAAAGCGAGCGCCGTTGAGGTGAATACGTCGGTGGCAGCTTTACTACCTGAGAAGCAGACCGATAGTGGTAGAGCGATTCAAGAACGCCGACTCGATGAGAAGCCGTACTGGCATATCGAAAGAGCGAGGCAAACTGGAAGTCGAAAAGTGAAGGTTGAGCTAGTGATCAACGGAGAGGCGATTGAGAGCCAAAGCATAGAAGCAGATGGAAAGTGGAATGATTTGAAATGGAACGTTGAGATTCGGGAATCAAGTTGGGTTGCGGTGCGCATCTTTCCATCTTTGCATACAAATCCTATTTTTGTATCTGTAGGTGACAAGCCAGTTCGGGCGAGTGCTAAGAGCGCGAAATGGTGTCGTGAGGCGGTTGAAGTTTGCTGGAAAAGGAAGCAACCTCAAATTCGCGCATCGGAGCAAGTTGAAGCCGCAGCGGCGTATGATGTTGCGCGGACATATTATGATCGAGTTATTAGCGAAGCAGAACGCGATTAACAGTTACCAATGGTTGGAACTTTATAACCTTTTTAAGATGAATGGATTTTCATGGGTCGAATTTCGACAAAAGACTTGCACCAGCGTCTCTATACCAGCGGTGTTATTGCGGTTTTAATTATTGACGATCCCAACGATGCTGTAC
>JBIKMB010000050.1:0-32492 GCA_044359485.1 Pirellulaceae bacterium
ATGCCAAGCGTCAGGACAGCGCAGCAAAGGGCTGCGTGATAGAGGGTGGCTTGTTGGCAAGTGCGCTGCAGGAGGGACGATCGATGAGTATTCATAGTTCGCTTTTTCTGGGTTCGCTTTTTCTGGGTTCGCTTTTTCTGGGTTCGCTTTTTGGGGATGGTTTATTTTGCGTCGGTTTCTGTTGGTAAAAGCCGAAGGAAGAGTCCCACCGAAGCATGGCGAATTCTAGTAGCCCGCGACACTGCCAGCCTGGAACTCGATCGGAGGTAAGTCGAGTTGTTTTCGGCATTCGTCTAGCATTTCTTTGGTGCGGCTCGCTCCGCAACGTGAAACACCTAACTGTCGCACTTGAAGTAGGGTTTGGAAATCACGCACGCCTCCAGCTGCCTTGACTTGAGTTCCTTGAGGGGTGTGCTGTCGCATTAAAGCAAGGTCGGCCAGGGTTGCGCCGCCGGTCCCATAGCCAGTGGAGGTTTTTACCCAATCGGCTTTGAGGTCTCCGCAGATTTCGCAGAGACGAACTTTATGTTCATCGCGGAGGTAACAATTTTCAAATATAACTTTGACCTTTTTGCCAGCCGCATGTGTGACGGCGATCACTTCGGCGATATCTTGCCGAACGTAATCCCAGTTGCCGGAGAGAACTTGGGAGATATTGACAACCATATCGAGTTCGGCCCCTCCATCTCGAAGGGCTTGTTGGGCTTCTGCGACTTTGATGACGGTTTTGTGGCCTCCGTGCGGGAAGCCGATGGTGGTGCTGGGTTGAACGGTGGAATTGGCGAGGAGATCGGAGCAGCGGCTTAAGTAATAGGGCATAATGCAAACGCTGGCGACATCATATGCCAGAGCCAATTGGCAGCCCTGCTCTAAATCTTTTTCCGTGAGTGTGGGCTGAAGCAAGGAGTGGTCGATCATTTTTGCAAAGTCGCAGTATTCTAACGCTGGCATAGTCTCGCCTTCCATAGAGTTTCTTGGTTTGGTTTTCCGATCAGCATTCTACCCGAACGACCGGGTTACCAAAGGTGCTGCCGCCACCTAAATCCGTAAGTCTTTGGCTGGTGAGTTGATTGAGGCTTTTTTTATCGGGAGCAAACTTAGGCCACCATTGACCGAGGGCGACCAGTACGCCTTCGCGGGCATCGGTACTGACGACAGCTTGACGGCGAATCGAGCCATAGCGACTTGTGACTTGAATGATCGCGCCGTCGGCGACGCCATATTTGGCTGCGTCCAAGGGATGGATGATGACCTGAGGTTGGTTGCCGGCCATTTTTCGGATGCTCTCTAGGTTGCCCATGCTTGTATTGAGAATAAAGGGGCCAGGTGGCGAAATAAGTCGCAAGGGATACTCGGTTGTGGGCTGTTCTTCGAACTGGATTTGCTGAGGTGAAGGGGAGAATCGAATTTTTTTATCGGGATGGTGGCTACCATCGGCATAAGGTCGAAAGGTAGGGCCTAGATTCAATTTGATAGAACGCTGTTGCTGTAATTTTGCCCACGATACATCTTGCATACATGGATGATGGCTTGAGACTAGGTTTTCAGCTAGTTGATGAGCGGACCAGTACAGCGAGGGTTCTTTGAGTTGCAAGCGCTGGGCAAGTTCGCGAAAGAACCACGTATTGGGTTTACATTCGCCGCGTGGTTGGACAACCGGTTCGGCCCACTGCAGGTAGTAGTGGCCATAGGAGGTGTAGAGATCGGGGTGTTCCAGAAAGTCTGTAGCGGGGAGCAAGTAATCGGCATAGTCTGCCGTATCGGTTTGGAAGTGTTCTAGAACAACGGTGAATAGATCTTGGCGAGCCAAGCCGCTGATGACACCTGTGGAATCGGGCGCGACGGCGGCGGGATTTGAGTTAAAAACGAAGATAGCTTGGATTGGATCTTCATTGCGGGCAAGTTCGTCGGCGAGTAAATTCATGTTGACCGTTCGCACATTGGGTTTACGAAGATGTTCGCCCCGATTGATACGATGGTTCAGATGAAAAGCTCCGCTGGTTGAGAGCGTTGCGCCTCCGCCGGCATGTTTCCAGGCGCCGATGAGCGCGGGCAAGAGGGTGATAGCCCGCAGCGCGTTACCACCACCTTCATTGCGGGTCAAGCCATAGCCCACTTTGATAAAACTGCCTTGAGTGGTCGCATATTGTTTGATGACTTCGCTGAGCCTTATCGCATCGAGACCGCAGAATTCTGCTGTTTTTTCGATCGTCCATGGTTCGCAGGCTTCCTTGTAGTCGTCCAAGTTGTTGGCGTGTGCATTGAGATAGGGCTGATCTTGCCAGCCCTGCTTGAGGATTTCACGACCAAAAGCGAGGGCAAGAGCGGCGTCGGTGCCGACGCGAATCTGCCAATGCTCGTCGCTAAAGCGACTGGTTTCATTGCGAAAGGGATCGATATGGAGAATGTGGGCTCCGTTTTGACGCGCTTCTTTGAGCCAGGGTGCAAAGTGCGAATTGCTGCGGAGGGCATTGATGCCCCACAGCAAGATAAATCGGCAGTGGGAAGTATCTTCCGGATCAAGACCTAATTTGGCAGGACCATAATTGGCTTCCCAGGCGGCGCTTCCTGTGGACGCGCAAATCGACCAGTCCAATTCCAATGCTCCCAAAGCACGAAAGAAGGCGAGTGGATGTTGACTTTCGATAACGCCCATGGTGCCGCAATAGCAATAGGGGAGAACAGATTGAGGGCCATGCTGTTCCAAAATAGTTCGAAGCTTGGCACTGATTTCATCCAGTGCTGTCTCCCAAGAAATGCGTTCAAATGTTCCCTCCCCTTTCTTGCCGACGCGGCGTTGTGGATATAGCAAACGATCGGGGTGCTCGTGTCGCTCTGGATAGCGATACATTTTAGCGCAGGCAAAGCCGCGAGTGATAGGATGAGTGGGATTGCCTTCTAGTTTGATAACGCGTCCATTCTCAACGGTGATATGCAAAGAGCAACTGTCGGGGCAATCCAAGGCGCAAACCGTTGGCAGTTTCATAGAGCGAGAACTCAACTACATAGGGTGCATCGAGCGTGCTTGGGTAGGACATGGGGAAGACCACTAGGCCATTCCATTATCTTTCAGCCATTTCCATGCGTCTTTAATTATGGTGCTAATCTCGCGAAATTGATACCCGAGGAGGCGTGAAGCTTTTTCACTGGAGTAATAGTGATATTGAGCGGACATGCGCAGGACAGCGGAATTGATCAGCCGTTCGTCTCGCGAAAAACGGTTTGCCAAATTGCCGTAAATCGACATCGCCAGCATTCCAATCGGGCCCATTCGCCCGAGTGGACGTACTCCGCCGATGATCGCCGAAATAGTTCGCCAGAGTTGAAGGTAGGTGATATTGTGTCCCGCAAGAATAAAATGCTCTCCCGAATTCCAACGCTCCAAGGCTGCGATAATACCGCTGGCGACATCGCGAGCATCGCACAAACTACAACCTCCACTTGGAGAAAGAAGTGGATAGCTTCGCTTCAGGCCCACCATCATTTTTCCGGAAGATAGCTTCCAGTCATATGGGCCAAACATAAATCCCGGATGGACGATGATGGCTTCAAGACCTTGGGCGAGCCAACGTTCGATTTCAACATCAGCTTCCCTTTTGGAGACAACATAAGTACTTGGCACATTGCGAAATCCAAACGGAGTTTGTTCGGTGGCGGGACTTTGATCACCGGTGAGTCCGAGCGTATTGACGGTGGAGACGTGAATCAAACGCTGGCGATTTTCATGGGCGACGCGGGCGATATTAGAAGTGCCCTGAACATTGGTTCGTCTCTGTTTTTCCAAGCCTTTCCAACCGATGCGGACATCGCCCGCAGCATGAATAATGTGCGATATACCTTTGGCTGCTCTGCGGATCGAATCAATATCGGTGATGTCCCCCTGATGAATGACCAGGGGATGATGCGTTGAGGCAAGCAAATCGTGAAAGGGACGGAGGTCCGATTGCTTTCGCACCAAAACTTCCGTCTCTATGCCTTGCGACAGGCATTGCCGGAGTAAATTATTGCCCAGCAGTCCTGTGGCACCCGTAATAAGAACTTTCATGCTCATCGTTGCACAGCACAGAAAAAATCATAATGCTCAATCCATAGGAGCGCGGCGTCCTGCTTTCTTTTCTGCGTTTCTCTTTTTTGTATCTAAACGCCGACGTTCCGATCCGTACGAAGGCCTTGTCGCTTTACGCACTCTTGGAGTATGTAAAGCTTGTAGGATCAAGGCCCGCAGTTTAGCTTCACAGCGGGCGATATTTTTGGGCTGGTCGCGAGATTCGTCGCAACTCAACAACAAATCTCCTTCGCTGGTAATTCGGTTGGCGGCTGCGATCTTTAGTCGTTCCAGCGCTGCCGGGGGAATAGTCTGATTGCGGATGATTTCCCAGCGCAGGATGGCTTTACTGTTTACCTTATTGACATTTTGACCACCAGGACCACCGCTCCGGGCGAATTGCCAATGAATTTCGCTCTCCGGAATCACCAGAGAGGTTGTGATGATCAAGTCCCTCTTCATAAGATATCTTCTGTATTCACCCTTCCAGTCAGTTTCTTTCCCGCCTCTATTGTAGCGAGACTATAAATCATGACGCTGCGAGCTGTTCGAAAAATCAAAGTTTCTCTTAGTTTTCCCGAGAAACAGTATACAAATTTTCGCGTTTCCTTCGCAGCCGTCTGTGTCTTCTTGCCATTTATGGCCAGTAAAGAAGTCTATTCACAAAACCCAGAGAGGGCGAATGTAACCGATCTTAGGACGCGAAAAAGTGGTGAAGATTGGGCTCAGTTTTTGGGGCCGAGAGGTAATGGGACTTCGAAAGAGGTCGGAATCCGCAAGGATTGGAAAACCGATCCACCCAAAATCGTATGGACGAAAAAACTGGGGACCAGTTACGGTATCGGGGCGACAAGCAAGGGGCGTTATTTTCAGTTTTGTCGATACGGCGACGTGGAACGGTTGTCTTGTTTCAACGCAGAAAATGGCAACCTACTATGGAAATGGGACGCGGCTGTCGAGTACAGCGACATGTATGGTTACAACAATGGTCCCCGGACAAGTCCTATCGTCGACGAAGAGCGGGTCTATGTCTTTGGTGTCGCGGGACGATTGGCATGCCTAGATACGCTGACGGGGCGACTGATTTGGGAGAAGCAAACTAACGATGAATATCATGTTGTACCTAATTTTTTTGGCGTTGGCAGTACGCCAATTATCGTAGGGGATTTACTTTGGGTAATGATCGGTGGGTCCGATGCAGAGACAGCGCGTCAGGTTCTGCCCGGAAATTTACCGGATGTTGAGGGAAATGGGACAGGAGTTGTTGCCTTTGATAAGCGAACCGGCGAGGAAGTGTATCGCTGCAGTCGGGAATTAGCCAGTTACGCATCTCCCATCGCAACGCCACATCTTCGCGATCAAGAAATTGATTTGCTATTCTTCATGAGAGGTGGCTTACTTGGCATCAATTGCGAAAAAGGAACCGAGACGTTCTTCGAACCGTGGAGAAGCTCGACCTTAGAAAGCGTCAACGCCGCTTGTCCGGTCGTCTATGGTCGTGAAGTTTTTATTTCAGAAACCTATTCGATCGGTAGCCAGCTGCTAAAGCTCGAAAAAGGAAGCATTCAATCGCTATGGAAGGATGGTAATCGACAGCGCGCCCAAGCTTTTCGCGCGCACTGGGCGACGCCCATTTTGATCGATGGTTATCTTTATGGCTGCAGCGGTCGAAATCAGCCTGATGCCGACTTGCGGTGTATTCGCTGGGAAGATGGAAAAGTCATGTGGACCGCACGCACCCATGAACGAATGAGTTTGTTGCACGTCGATGGTCATCTGGTAGTGCTCGGCGAAGATGGCCGGCTGTTATTGCTCAAAGTGAATCCAGAAAAACCCGAGGTGGTGGGTGAATTAGATTTGTACGGAACCAAAGATCCCAGCGATGGTGAGCCACTGCTGTCGGCACCTTGCTGGGCCGCACCTATTTTATCCCATGGCTTGCTTTATGTGCGTGGCAATGATCGCGTGGTTTGTATGGAGTTGATTCCCCAATAGGCCCAATAGGCCCAAAAACTTAGCAGCGTGATTCAACCCACGCTTTTGCCGACTCAATCACCGTGTTGTAATCAATGTTTTCAAGTTCTTCACCGAGCAATTCGATTTCCAGAAAGCCGTCGTATCGGTAACTGTTCAGCAATTCGATAATCTGCGAAAGAGGTAGGTTGCCTTGGCCGAGCAGGCAGCGATTTTGCTCGCCCATCGGAGCGTGTTTCGAATCGCCAAGTTGTACTAAATGAATGTAGGGCAGGATTTCGGGAAGCCAGTGCAGCACACGTGGATCCTGCGCCAAATGGTAACAATCGAAGACAAGCCCAAGATTAGGAAGAGCGAGTTCTGCAAGTAGGTCGAGCGTTTGTGGAAGTTCCGTCAGAAACGTGAAATCGTGAGCGCAGCCGATGTGCATAGGTTCCAAGGCGAGTTTCACGCCGACCGCTTGGGCTGCTTCGCTCATCTCACAAAGCGCTGTCTTTAACAAACGCATCGCGTGCTTGTGAATGTGCCCGCTCTTGCCCCCTGCGAGAACCACAACCGTTTTCGCTTTCAGATTCTTAGCGAGTTCCAATGCTTCAAAAGCATCGTGCATGCTATCGCGAAACGGTCGACCATCGCTCCCCGTAAAACCACCCACCCATTGCAAAGATGAGACTTCCATTTCCTGTTCGGCAAGCAATTCGATCCCTTTTTCATCGCCGTATTCCGCCAGTTTGGGACGCCATATCCCAATCGCCGAAAAACCGGCTTGGCGGTAACGAAGAACGTCTTCTTCGAAGCCCCATCGATAAGTAGATAATTCGCTGACAGAGAGCTTCAACATCCGTGCTGATTTCCTGGAACCATGAAATAAGGATCGCGACAAGGTAGAAGAGTATGCCGAGAATGGTTGGGTCTGTAAAGAAAGGTTTCCAAATAAACTTCGAATCCAACTCGACTCCCTCTCAAGCATGGTATTGCACCCAGCAACTCATGTTGTGCCTCAAAAATGGGCAGCAAAATGGGTGCGATCGCTATCTTTGTAAGCGTGGTGCTCTATTCCTATGCAGATCCAACGAGCAACTTCCTGGGCTCGGTGGGAATCCCAGAAAAGTGGATAGTCGCAAGTTGTTGAAAACAATTGGTTTAAGAAAAGCTCGAAAAATCCTTTTCGTAATTCAGCCGTTTTTGGCACGTTGTATGCACTACCGTTTCCTCAGGATCAGGGTTGGAACTTCAATCCGTTCGCGGAGAGGTCGTTCCTTAGAAAACGAAAGGGGCCGATTATACAGTAAAGTCATTATCTTTAACGCGTGCCTGGCGTCGTCGCCATTCGACTGTGTGCTAAGGGAGGGAGAGGACCTTTAGCGTGCGATCGGGTGCGGCGACGCTTTATTTTTGGACCTGAGTAAAAAAACAAAGCGTTGGCCTCAGGTGCTTCTTCTTCCCCGAGAACAACGCCTACTTTGTTGTGACGGTCCTGCCATTCCACTCCGCAGATTACAGGCAGCTTTTGGGACTCAAACTGCTCTAAGTCTTAGAGTTCTTTGTCTTAGAGTTCTTTTAGATTCCAGGCATCTAGCCATTCAATACCTTCAAAGCTAGCCTGATAGTTTTTCAAAAGGCGCTGATGCATATCGGCCAGGTGTCCTGCGCCATAGAAGATGGCGATGCGTTTTGATCCCTTGGCCAATTCTTTATCAAGCACCACGAAAGCTTTGGCATTGCGCTCGGTGATTAGAGTGCTCTTTCCATCTTTGTCGGCAAGTCCCGCCATTTGGACTTCCATCGATTCAAAATTTTTCGCCATGGCACGTCGCAGCGCGAGGGGGCGGTTTCTGGAAAACATTGCCGTGAGCATATCCAAATCGCCCGAGGACTTGCCGGCAGCTTGCTGGGCCATACCAGAACCCATTGCGCGGACCATCATCGTCATTAAGCCATCTCCACGCTCCCGCATGCTATCGGACATTTCCTGCGGTGTCATATCAGCATGCACGAAATTCTTTTTGCGATAATCAATGCCCTCCAATTGAAAATCGAGCTTGAGCATTTCTTTCATGCCGTACTGCATTGCGCCGATCGGGTTAGCGATGTTTCCTTCGCCCCCTTTTTCGGGAATTCGCGTTTCAGGATCTGCTACCAATTCGTATAGAACGGAATCGTAGGTTTCAAAACGGCGGTTCAGTTCATCGTAATAAGAACCTTCTCCAATATGCACGGCACCTACCAAGTCGACTTCAACGACGGGCGATGCGGCCGTTTTTAACTTGTATTTAGCGATTGCCGTCTGCAACGCAATCGACTTTTTGTTTTCCCGAAGAACACGCAAGAATTTCGGTTCGCTCTTTTCTACCTTCCCTTCGCTCGGCGTCACTTTAGCAGAAGCTTCCTGAGCCTGTAATGCATCGGAGATAGGGAACAGTAGTGGAAAAAGAAGGGGCAATAGCCACGAACGCATGACAACAATCCCGAATAGGAGATGACTTGGAAATTTCTCAACAACAACCTTCATGGAAGGAACATCGCCGCGGGAATCTTCCAGGGATTGCCCGGACGTTTCTCCCAGCCTCATAATTATAGGCGCTCCACAAGGCCCCACGCGATGGGCCATCCCCTTCAATACAAAATAAGATCCTATCGAATACCATTAGCCGACACGGCGCTAGCCGCATTTTCAGGGGATTTCGGATAGGCTCTCGATTAGACTTCCAGGTTGAAGTCTGTCGAACCCGAGGAAAAATTGCTACCGGCGTAACCACCTGAGGTTGCTGGGGGGATCGCGGTGGCATAGCTGGATCTTTGGTTTGCGGTGGACTCAAGGCGAACGTATTGCAACCAGGTTTCTCGCTCAAGTTCCAAGATGCTCCGAAATTCAGCCAACTCCTCGCGGCTCGGTTGGGCTTCCAAGCGTGTCAGCATATTGATTAAGAAGATATAGAGGTCTGAAATTTTGCGGCTTAATTCCATTTCCTGATCGGTTACGCCGCTGAGCAGTTCACTGAGTATTTCGCGAATTCGGATTGTCCACTGGACGGCTTGGAAATGATTACCTGCCGCCCATAGCTGGTCGACGATGGAGATCAGCGAGGTGCATTTGTCGAGAAGCATGTATCGCAATTTGGCTGGCGATGCTGAGAGAACTTCTTGTTCAAGATAAGGGTTACCGTTAAATCCTGAGGACATTTTTTTGATCCGTCAATGGGCTAGATATTTACAAAAATAAAATGCAAACGCATGGGAAAAAAAACCTCAAATCCTACTTCGAGTTTGAGTTCGATATGAGCAAATTGTTCAGGGAGTTCACGGCGCTCTGATTGCTTTGAATTCTTTGTATGGCTTCTTCCATCTTGTAGAACGTACTGAGTAGTCGCTCTCTCTGTTTGGCGAGTCGGTCATTCAAAAATTCGATGCGAGAATTATTTTGTTCGATTTGCGACGTCAAGGCTAAGTTTTTATTGATAAGCGCACTATTGTTTTCACCCGAGAGACTGTCGATCATTTTTTTCGCTCGAGCGGAAAACCCGGTTTTCTCTCGGCTGAAGAAATCTCGTACCGCCTGCGGATCATCGCTCAGTCGTTTCTCGAAACGGCTTTTATCGAACTCGAGCCTACCTTGATCGTTAAAGTTAATGCCGAGTTCGGCAATCGAGCGAATCGATCCAGTCACGACCCGAGAAGAAAATAGGGTGCTAAATGTGGATTGAATTCTTAAGACTTCCGAGTCTCCGTATAACAATCCCGAGACATTGGTTACCGAATCATAGGAAGCAACCGATTTGATGCGGTCAACCACTTTATTGAATTGTGTGACCATCAAATCCAGCGATTTTGAGATGCCTGTGTCGTCATTGCTCACATTGATTTCGACTGCCGTTTCAGAAGTATCATTGATGGTCAAATTGATCCCCGTAATGGAACCATCGAAAGAGTTGGATGAAGAGTTGAGCAAGATGCCACCAGAGGTATCGGAGGCGCCCACTGCGATCAAGGCATCGCTTGCTTGCGAGGTTTCCGAAAAGCTCAGGCCTGAAATCGTAGAGTCGATTTGGAATCGGCTACTGAATCCAGATGCTTTCGAGTTGAGAACTAAACGAGATCCACCTGCTCCCACCGAGAGTGTTGTAGCGGATAAAGGCGAACGGGCTGCGTTGAGTTTTTCGATCAGGTCGTTGAGAGAGTCGTCCGAATCGGTGGTGACCTTGAGGTTTTGTGAACCATCGATCATTTTGAAGGTTTGACTGTTCTCGGTTGTTGAAATTCCTGTACCGAGGAGCTTAAGATCTGCCGCGGCCGTTCCTGAACCAGATTCTGTGACGGTCAAGTTCCCGGCACCACCTGCGGTATCGATCAATTGAATGCCATCACCTTTGCTGCTTAAGCGGGCTTCGACACCTATATTCAGATCATTGATCGCTTCGATGACATCACCGACAGTTTCCGCCTCGATGGCTGCGAGATTAATAGCACTTCGTTGACCGTTGGTATCTGTGATCGTAAAGGAACCCCGTTGTATGCCACGTCCCTGATTGAGACTGCTTAACTTGGTGCTACTGCTGATCCACTGAAGATCTAAAGAGCCTGAATTTACTTGGCTAGCGGAGGAGTTATTGACCAGGCCAAGTTTCGTGGCCGTATTGGTACCATCTCCATTGGCAACGATGAGATTCGAGGTTGTCTGGCCGGTAGTATCGCGGAGTAAAATGCCCGTTCTGGATGAGTTGAGTACCGCGGTCACCCCTGCCGATGAACCATTGATCAATCGCATTACATCGCCCACTGTCTCCGCGGCAGCAAGATTGATATTGGTCGTTGTTCCATTTCGATTGGTTACAGTCAGTACACCCAAATCGCCTGTACCATCGCCTCCTTTGAGGGAAGAGAGTAAAGGGCTATCGAGACCGGCAAGGAGTCGATCTCCGCTGAGTGATGTTCCTGCCGTAGTGTCAGTTAATCCGAACTGCGCAGCCGATTTGCCACTACCCAAATCGGCGACAGTGAGATTACCACCGCCACCGGTGATATCTGTGATTTGGAGGCGATCTCCATCGGCAGCGATCGCAGCGGTGAACTTACCTGTTCCGGCTGTGTTTAAGGCGGAGAGTAAATTGCCTACGGTAGCGGATTCCGGGTTTAGAGTTAAATTGACATCAACCGTTGAGCCATCTTTAAGCGTGACGCGAAAGTCGTTGCCATCCTGAAACTTCAAGCCCCGTCCATCGAGCAATTTACTGAGCTTGGTACTTGCAGAGATATTTTGGATGTCCGTTCCCGTCGCGGAAGAAGATGCCGCATCAATCCCAACCAAACCAAGGGTTGTGGCCACGCTACCAGTACCGAGTTCCTCAACCTTCAGATTAGAAGTGCTTTGGCCAGTGAGATCCTTCAAGACGATACGATCCCCCTGGATCGAAGCTTGAACGCGAACATTCCTGTTACCGTTGATCGCCTGTAACACGTCCCGAATATCGTTCGCAAAACGTATGTCGATTTCAGACGAAGCGCCGCTGCGGTCGGTGATTCGAAACAAGCCTCTTTCTACACCGGTGCCCCCATTGAGATCATCCAGGGATGTGGTGCGGTCGATGAATCCGCCGGTGCGCACAATCAATTCCCCTGCTCCAATCGGCGAGGTCTTGCTAGCAATCGCAGAGCTGGTGAGTTGTTGGGATTGGGCCAGTCGGACGCTGGTAATTCTCGTTTTACCGACGGCGGGTGTGCCAGAGACACTGGCATCTATAATATCTTTTTTAGAGGAGGTTACTTTGAGTGTGGAAAAATTATCGGTTTTGCCCAGTTGCGTTGTGGCAAGCTGCACTCCGATAACCAGAGCAGTCAGTTCCGTATAGGCTACTTGGGTTTTCTTGAGAGCGTCGGTACGAGTGACCAAACGGTCCCGCGGTTGGCCGTTGATCGCCATGAGTTTGTTGACGGTATCTGTAATATTGATACCTGTTATCAAGCCGACGTCCGATTGAATTCTTCCCATGACAACTCTCTGTACTGTGGTTTGGGAACGAATGCGCTCACGGAATTGCTACAAATTCGCACTTTCACTCTTAAATCATGAATCGACCAAGCAGGCTATCTAGCAACAAATAAAAAACCGGCATGGTGTATAACACTATCCACCATGCCGGCAAGGTTTTCCTAGATTGCCCCGGTTGTTGGGTATCTAAACTTCTTATCGGAGAAGTGATAGAACGTTCTGTGGGTTCTGGTTCGCGATACCGAGAACTGAAGTACCAGACTGCACCAGAATCTGAGCTCGGGTAAGAGCTGAACTTTCGCGAGCGAAGTCAGCATCTCGGATCGAACTTTCCGCTGCGGTCAAGTTGGCTACAGTGTCGGTCAACGCAACCGTGTTGGATTCCAAAGTCGTTCGTTGGAACGCACCCAATCTACCGCGGAGAGAAGCGACTTTTTCAATCACTTCGTCAACCACTCGCGATGCACCCGTCGCATCGTTTTTCAAGGTTTTGGAACCGCCCGATGCGAGTTCGTACAATTTGCCACTCACACCACCCAAGCGTGCGGTCGAGATCGAGTTGATACCGATGCGAGCTTGTTGGTTGGAAACAACGTCACCACCGAGTTGGAACAGAGCACCACCACCACTGATCGTGAATTCGAAACCAGCCGAGGAACCGTCATCTACGGTCAAGGTGACATCAAGTGCCGAAGTGTTGATCGAGAACTTGTTACCATCTGCCGTTGCTGTCACACCGTTGATCGTTGCGGTAATGTCAGTTCCCAAAGCACGGGTCGCACTCAAGTTTTCTTTGAATTTGCCAGCTAAGCCTTCGCTAACAACGTTCGCTGTCACCAAGCCCTTGGAACCGTAGGTCGTCGAGCGGAAAGTGACCGTTTGGCCGCTTTGTACAGCGGTAACACCGGTCGAATCGCTCAGCAACTTGATCGCATCTGAGATTTGGTTTACAGACGCACCTGCTTTGAAGTTGAAAACTTCTGTACCTTCACGACCGCCAATTTCCAACACAAGGTCAGCCAGCAATGTTCCACCACCGGTATTATTGGTGTTGGCTGTAGCTTCCGTATCGGCCGTCGAGGTACCTAAAATGCTACCGTTACCGTTGGCGTTCGAAGTAGCATTGAAGGCTGCCAGGTTGTTGACCGCGGTTGTGATGTTAGCGAGAGTCGTTGTACCTGTGTCGTTAACGGTGATAACAATTTCTTTGTTCTCAGCGTCATAGGCGGCTGTCGGTGTGCCGGCAGCGGTGCCGGAATCTTTCACCAATCGAACTCCAACGCCATTGAAATTGGCACCCGAAGTTTGCGCCGTGATGACGATCTCGTCCGTATCCGTAGTGTCGGTGATCGCAAGGTCACCTGCAAGTGAACCATCGATAGCACCAGCAGCCACAACCACGCCTTCAAATTCATCGAGCGTATTGATTGCTGCTACAACGTTCGCAGCGGTGGTAGCCGCAGCGTTGTTAATATTGACCGTAATGGTCTTAGCGTCTTCATCGTAGACAGCTGTTTCCGCACCAACGGCCGTGCTGCCCGCAGAAAACTGAACCGTCACGCCATCATATTTCTCTTTGTTATCCTTCGCACGAACGAGAACAGAGGTCGCTGCGTCGTTGAAGCCTGTAAGACTTGCTTCTGGTGCGAATTTCAAGGTTGCTGTTGCCTGGGCAGCTGCGGACACTGAAGCGCTGTCGGTCGTGATTTCGCCGCGAGTCGCTGCGGCGGAGATGTCAACGTCAACCTTGACCGACCCTGTCGATCCTAGGTTCGCTTGATCAATGCGTGTGTCTCGTAGCGTGGAGATCGAGGAAGCGTTTGAAACGAAGTCCAACGATCCGTCGAGCAAACGTTTACCTTGGAAGGTTGTCGTTTGGGCAATTCGATTGATCGCTTCAAGCGAGGAGTCGATCTGCAGCTGGTTAGCAGCGATTTCTTCGTCGCTCAGTGCACCGCTGTTAGCAGCTTCCGTCACCAGACCGCGAACGTCGTTCAGCAAACTGGCTACCTGGCCAAGAGAGCTGTCTGCGGTCGCAATGATTTGGTTCGCTCGTTGCGTGTTACTTAATGCTTTGTTGATCGCCGTGATATCGCTTCGCAAAGCCTCACTTGCGATCAAACCTGCAGGATCATCTTTACCCGAGTTGATTCGCAAACCGGTGCTCAAACGAGTCATAGCGGTTTGAAGTTGATTATTGGTTCGGTCCAATCGGCTCTGAGCAATCAGAGAGTTCACATTCGTATTAATTCGAGTCATCTAAGCAAGACTCCACTAAGGGGGATCGCGAGAAAGATCTGAGCATAACAAGGTTGCAAGGCCTTCTGGCGGTCTTCTCGGCCGGCGAACCGTTCGCCGAAGGCCTACCTGTACCGCAACCTTGCTTGCTGCAAATCCCGCAGCTCGCGACCTACCTCATCATTCGGACTTGGCCGGCCCAAGAATGAATCACGAGGGTTGTCGCGCCTGCAAAGACAGTTGCCACATGTACCAAACCGAGGACGTTACGTAATCCTCTTGAAGGTACCCGCAACCATAGCATCGGCTTATGATACGTGAGTCATTATTGCGCACAAAATTTTCCACTAAAGTAGCGACAGGTAGCATGCTATTCAACGATTAACCCACATAACCTGCCCAATCGCTACTTTTTCGCAACCAAGAAAAGTTTCAATAATGACTAAAGCCGATTCACAGCCTAGCCGACTCCGTCAAACCATCTCCACTTCGTAATCGATACAGATTGACCGTTGCACGGTAGCGGCCTGAGTGAGCGATTCGGAGACAGTTTGAAAAAAGAGGGGGAGTCGCGGCCGATCTGCAAATTGACTCGCCGAAGTTAAAGTGCCCCACTCAATTTTGGGGGACAGAGGCGTGTTTGAATAAAGTCGCTATAACCTGACAGCCCTTCGCTCATCCATTCGCTATTCGGTTTGTATGAGGAATGTAAGGCGGTGAAATCTTCGATCAACAATGGATCCTGATTTGACTTAATGATCTTAGATTAGCGGTGTTCCTAGGGGGGGCGTTGGAAGGACGATAGGGATTAAGATGGCTATCGATAATCTACCAAGCAATTCCATAAATCCATTTTTTGTGTTGCAGTGTAGGACAAGGTTGGTACAAAGCGGGCTTGGGAAAAATTTTATGATTGAGGGAGCAATCGATAGAAATTTCTTTAAGATCCAGAGCTGCATATTCCAAAGCTGCCCATGGGGGAATTGCAGGGCGTCTACCTGCCATTGGTGTCGGAGCAGGAAACACGAGGCACAGGTGAAGCAGATGGCTGGATAGATAATCCAGCGGAGACTGGCGGCGACGGATGGTTAAAGCTTTTAGAAGTGGGCAAAAAAACAGGCCGTATGCTGGCGAGGATGAGAATCCAGCATCGGCCTGATTGTTCGCGTTATTGTGGGTAGGTTTGAGCTACCGTTTTTCTTACTCGTTACCATTAATGCGACGGGTGTCAGAAGGCTGAATATGACCAGCTTTCCGATTTTCCCGCTTAATCGCTTCATACACTTCCTGACGATGAACGGGGATATCTTGTGGAGCTTCAATTCCGAGGCGAACTTTGTCCCCGCGAATATCTACGATTGTTACCACCACATCATCGCCGATCATGATGCTTTCATCACGATGCCTTGACAGTACTAGCATGAATAACTCCTTCTTATCTTCTCACCAGTATTCCTGTTACCAGTGTGCCTGACCTAGCATGCACTGTTATCTGGTTTCCTCCTACACCAGGAATTTTAATGCAGTTATCTTTGTGGCGAATTTTCTGCGATGTGTGGTTCAAGCTCAATCGATCGCACCCAGTTGCGATCATTGCGTCACTCAAGCCCATGGCACTTCCCGCCACCAATGGTACTGCGAGAGTGCTTATCGACGAACCAGCGGGCTTGAATGATACTCCACTTACGATTTCAGATTGATCCGGCAGTTCGGTTTGTAGGCGTGATGTGCATCACAACTAGCAAAGCGAATACTCAAGGTAATCGCCTTGTCTGGAGTCATGGTTGTTACGGATGAATCGAAAATCCGTGCTCTTTGAGCCAAGCCAAGCAGAGGTCTGGCCAATGAGAGGCTTCTGGCAACTTGCGAGCTAAGCCGATGCCGTGCGGTCCCTTAGGAAACAGATGCATTGAGGAAGGAACGTTATGTTTCACAAGTGCGGAGTAGTAAGCCAAGCTGTTTTCAACGCTCACGACCTTATCTTCTTGGGTATGCATCAAAAAAGATGGCGGTGTTTGGGGCGTGACTTGATCCTCATTCGATAAGCTGGCCAGTAGTTCGGGTTCAGGATTTTCGCCCAGCAGATTGCGTTGGCTCCCACCATGGGTGTAGGGCTTTCCCATGCCGATCACCGGATAGCAGAGTATCGCGGCGTCAGGGCGACAACTTTCTTTCTCTACCGGATCGGTTGCCATTGGATTTCCGAGGTCGAAATGAGTGGAGAGTGTCGATGTGAGATGTCCCCCTGCGGAGAATCCAATGACCGCAATATGTTTGGGATCGATATGCCAAGTGCGCGCGTTATGTCGCACCAGTCGAATCGCTCTTTGAGCATCCAGCATTGGCCAGGGGTGGCCATAACCTCCGCCGCGGTGGCGATAAACGCAGATCAATGCGCCCATGCCATGTTCATTGCACCACTGGGCGATTTGAAATCCTTCGTGGTCCATGGCTAATCCGCCATAACCGCCACCCGGTACGACCACGACAAGCGATATGGGGGGCTTCGCGTTATCCCTTTTGGGCAAGTAGAGCCATCCATGCGGTTCATGGCCTTCTCCTTTGGATAACTGTCCTGGTACATCTCCCGAATAGAGCGTTATCCGCTGTTTCTGGATTGCAGGGAGTTCCTCGGCCATCAAACTTTCATACGGGATGAAAAAGATAAAGATGGAAAAGGTATAGATGGAAAAGGCTTTTAACCAACTGTGCGATGGGAACCATGCTCGAATCATGATGTGTCTCGAAGATAAAGTAGGAGAGATATCCAGCGGGGATTCTAGGGAACTTCCGGTGTATTCAGCAATCTTTACGGTCGGTTGGGTATTGTTGGGTCAAATGTTCTCGAAGCGATTTCAAAACTTCTCGAATAGAAAACAGGCGTCGCGCATTGTTTTCGGTAGGGTCGAGCACAATCCACTTTAATCCTGCGCGGTAGTGGGCAACAAGCACTTGGCCTAATTCAATTTTCGAGGGTTGCAGCCATCTCCAGGAGGAAGTTGGAGCGGCAGAGTTTGCAGTGGATTGGGGATTCAGGTTCAGAATCTGGTTGCCGTACTGCTGAGCCCGCTCGGCTGTGGAAAAAACGGCCAGAGCCATTCCTACTTGATCGATAGACCAGAGCGATGCTTCAACCTCGGTGTTGGCCAGTGTGCGCACCACAATCCATGGTTGCAGGTCAATCGAAGCTGAATCTTCAGAAGAAAGTATGGGCAACGACATAAGAGATACTTCGCGATGTAATTTCCAGTGATAATCCCATGATTGTATTGCAAATAGGAGGGCGTCGCATCGGTCCTTCCCTTTTTTGGAGGGTCTTTTGGGACGGCTTGGTTGCCCACTGCAGAGAATACGGACCCAAGATCGTGTCAAAGCAAAGGGGTATTCAGCCGAGGTTGCCGTAGCCTCCGCCGCCGGGCGTTTCAATACGAACTCGATCTCCCGCTGCAACATTCAATTGACAGGTACCACTGAGCGGTTCGACGATCCCATTGGCCCGGATCCAATGATTCGCGCCCCAGGCTCCCGGCTTACCCCCCTTCATCCCGTAGGGAGGACGGCCTGTGCGACGCGACGATATTATGGATACCTGGACAGCCTTCAGAAACTCGATTTCCCGAACGACTCCATTACCACCGGTCATCTCCCCTGCTCCACCACTCCCGCGACGAATGGAGAATTCCCTTAAACGAACCGGGTAGCGAACCTCCAGAACCTCCGGATCGGTAATGCGAGTGTTGGTCATATGCGATTGTACCGCATCACATCCATTGCGGCTGGCCGTGGCTCCAGTGCCACCACAGATCGTCTCATAATAACCAAAGTTTGAATCGCCGAACAAGAAATTATTCATTGTACCTTGGCTGGCAGCCGCAACTTCGAGTGCACCGAGAAGGACGTCGACGACTCTTTGGGAAGTTTCAACATTACCTGCGGCTACGGCAGGGAGTTGAGCGGGTGACAGCGAGCGAGCCTGCTCGGGTCTCAGAGGCGATAGTAGCGAAGCTGGTATAGAAAGTTCAATGGGACGTAGAGCGCCTTCATTGAGAGGCAGATCATCTCCCGTGACAAGACGAATAACATACAGTAAGGCGGCCGTGACAATCGCGCAGTTCGCATTGAAATTTCCGGGATGTCTTGCGGACGTGCCGAGAAAGTCGACGCGGAGGTTGAATGCATTGGAATTGTTGCGGTGATACTTTGTCAGCGTCGCGCAGAGGTGACTACCGTCATCTAGTTGATCGGTAAATTGCAACGGCTTTTCTGGTAAAGATGCAATCCACTGTTGTACTCTGGTAGCCGAAGCATCGAGAATCCAATTCATTGCTGAACGAAGTCTCTCTTTGCCGACCCTCGCTAACAGCCGCTGTAGTTCGATAACACCGAACTGATTTGCCGCTTGTTGAGCAGCTAAGTCCGCTATATTTTCATGTGGAGACCGAGATGGATATTTGGCCAGCGTGAGTTGCTCTAAGATCACCGAGATCTGAGACTCACCTCGACGAACTAAATATTGGGGAGCAATCCAAACCCCTTCCTCCTCGAGAGATTGAGCGTGCGGGGGCATCGAACCGGCTGTGATTCCACCGATTTCAGCATGATGGGCTCGGCAGGCAACGAAAAAGATAATTTGCATCGATACCGGATCAAAGACGGGCGTCACCACAGTGATGTCTGGTAAATGGGATCCGCCGCGATTGGGATCGTTGGTTATCAGGCAATCTTGAGGATGAAGGTCAGGGAATTCCTGTAGGAGTTCCCGAACTGTTTGCCCCATGGCGCCCAAATGCACCGGGACATGAGGGGCGTTGGCGATTAAATACCCATCCGCATTGAAAATGGCGCAGCTGAAATCACGTCTTTCTTTGATATTCACACTGATGGCCGTTTTTTCTAGGATCTCGCCCATGCTCAAGGCAATCGTAGCCATTCGTTGGCCCATCAAGTCGCGAAAGATAGGATCTACTTGCGAGTCGCCTTGGACATCATTTTGAATCTCGATCGATGCCATGTTCGCATGAACTGTGGGGCGGAGCCGGAGATTGAAGAGTTCATCGACATGTCCCTGCCACTTCGGCGCGATCCAAGTGGTATGGCCTGAATTCACAATGATAGCTGGCCCAACCACGATATCGTGCGGACGAAGTTGACTTCGCTCCATGACAGGACACTCAATCCACTTATCGTGAAACCAAACGTACTGTGCTTGCGGTGTAGTGGGAATAGTTTGGTTCGTCGAGTCTTCATGAGACGTATGCCGTGATGGCGACGGTCCTACCGCCTCAAGACGGACAGTGCAAATCTCAATATCTCGTTCTGATTGTTGATAACCGTAGTGGAGCCGATGTGCTTCATGAAAGTCGCTAGCCAATTGCCTGATTTGGTCGGAATGAGCAATTCTCAGCGTGGAATCGGTACCCACGTAACGCATCTCGTAATGGACATGAATCTCAAGGTCTTTTCGCTCATAACCTAAGCTATTTAGTTCTGAGGCAAGATCATGGATTGGTTTTGTGCAGAGTTGGGAATATTGATTCAGGCTGAAGTTGCTAAGAGGTTGATAGAGTGGAACGGTAGCAAAACGTTTATGTCGGGCATAACCGATACCTCGCGCGCTAAAGAGACCAGCCATGGGTGGATCGACAATTTCAGGTATTTCCAGGATTTCTGCCAAGTCGCATTGATGTTGTCCAGCAGCTCCACCAAAACCTACCAAGACGTGCTCTCTGGGATCGGCCCCTTGGCGGGTTGATATAACGCGAATCGCATCGGCCATCGTCTGGTTGGCCAATTGTCGAAAGCCACTAGCGATTTCAAAATCCGAAAGTGACACGCCTTGGCTTTTTCGAATGCGTTCGGCAAGTTCACTCAGCCGAGCTTGGGCAGCTTTTCGATCGATCGAGAAAGGAAGTGCATTTTCGGGGATGATACCCAGCAGAACATTGATGTCGGTAATCGTTAAGGGGCCCCCTTGACCATAACAGGCAGGGCCCGGAAAAGAGCCCGCACTGGCAGGTCCGACATGCAATTGAACTCCATCAAAACTGCAAATCGATCCACCGCCTGCAGCAACGGTATGGATCGACAGAATAGGAGTCACCATGCGGACGCCCGCTTTCATCGTATCGTACTGGATCGGCAGTTCTTCGCGGGTGCACCGACTGACATCGGTGCTGGTGCCACCCATATCAAAAGCGAGAGCGGCCGACATTCCTATTTGCTGAAGTAACTCTTGCACGGCAACGACTCCGCCGGCGGGACCGGAAAGCACGCTGTCCTTGCCGCGAAATTCGGCGATGCCCATCAAGCTTCCAGCGCTGGTCATCAGTTGTAGGCTCGAGGCATCGGAGATTCCCAATTGATACTGAACCGTGCGCAGGTAATCGTTGATAATTGGGCTCAGATAGGCATCGACCAAAGCTGTGTCGCAACGAGACAATAATTTTCTAATAGGGCTGGTGTTTGAGCTGCAGATTACTTCATCGAAAGCGAACTCCCGCGCGATCTCGGCGATCTGTCTTTCATGAACAGAGTTTAGATAACTATGCATCAGGACAATAGCGACCGAGCGTATTCCAGTTCGCTTCCAAGTCGCAAAGGCTTCGCGTAGGCCATCTGTTCGAAGTGGTGAAAGGATATTGCCAGCGGCATCGATTCGCTCATCCACTTCCAATATGTTTTCGCAGAGCGGTAATGGTTTTACGACGTCCAGTGCAAACAATTCCGGGCGATCTTGATTGCCTATATAAGGAATATCTCCAAAGCCGCGAGTGATACACAATCCAACTGCTGCTCCGGTCCTGGTCAAAAGGGCATTGGTACCGCGAGTTGTACCGAGCCGGACATTGATTTGGGGAAGTTTTTGGGCAAGCGGAATATCGAGCAAAAGGTGGGCTGCCAGAGCGGGCGATTCTAACCCTCCCCATAAGTCGGCAGGCAGAGGTAAAGAAGGTGGCAAATAGGCTGGAATTTCAGAGTCGATTTCAAAACCGTCCTCATCTGAGGCTACGATTCGAGACGTGAATGTCGGATAAGGAGAAATAGAGATCGATAACTGAGCGGTGGTCCAAAAGTTGCGGGAGTCATGCGGCAGGCCAATTAGTCGCAGTTTTTGGCTGTGGGGCTGCAGAATTGCCGTGCAACGTATCTTGCCACTGCTGAGAACTTTGAGCGAACGGTAAGAAGTCTCTTTTCGCGAGGAAGGTTCAGACCATAGAATAGCGTCAGTGAAAGTTCCGCCGACATCGACCCACAGATTTAGCTTTGGACTCATCATGTTCTCTTCAAAAATGACTCTTCGCGAAGTTGCCGGGGCAGCCCGCAGGCTTGGTACCGGCTTTAGAGCAGGAGTGGATATTCTGCGATTGTTGGAGACAGAGGCGAAAAGTGGAAGACCCGTCTATCGTGAAAAAATAGAGAACGTGCGTGAATCCATTCGCGGGGGAAAGAGTTTTGCGGAAGCGATGATCGGCGAAGGGAATTTTTTTCCGCCTCTATTTATTCAACTTGTACACGCCGGTGAAGTGGCTGGGTCTCTCGATCGTGTCCTGTTGCATCTGGCGGATTACTATGAAGAGGTCAAAAAAAGTCGCAACGCATTCTTCATGAAAATCGCCTGGCCGATTGTTCAATTACTGCTCGCCGAATTGGTGATCGGGGGCGTTATTTTGCTGCAAGGGATGCTGGGTACTGCCGATTCCTACGATGCCAGTGGTCTAGGGTTGAGCGGACTTGGTGGATTCCTGATGTATTGCGGTGTGTTATGTATCATCAAGTCGATGATCCTCGCTGTGATTCTGGCCATCAAAAATAATTGGTTCAATTGCCAACCGATTCTCTTTCCCTTGATTCAGAAAATTCCAGTTCTGGGAACTCCTTTGCAGACGTTGAGTCTAGCGAGGTTTACCATGGCACTCTCAATTATGCTCAATGCGGGAGTCGACGCGATTCGCAGCGTCAAGCAAGCATTTCGAAGCACGGGCAATTACTATTTGATGTCGGGATCGGAAAAGGCGATCGATGCGATCAAGAAGGGTGATTCATTCAGCGAAGCATTTCGGGCAGCCGAGGTCTTTCCCCAAGATTTCATCGAGTATGTAGAGGTAGGAGAATTGAGTGGTACGGAAACCGAATCACTCGATCGACTGGCTGCAGAGTACCAGGAGCGGGGTAAGTCGGCTTTAACCGCGCTGGCAATGATTGCCAGTGGGGCGATTTGGCTTGGCGTGATGGCACTGCTGGTTTACTTCGTCATGACGCTGGCGCTGAACTATGTCAATTTGATCAACAACGCGGCTAACGGAAAGTTTTGAGACGTCTTCGGCAATGCTAGCGAAAGAATCGACATTGATTCGGTGGTCTAGATTGAGTATTGCGGAGCGTCAGGCTTGGACTGCGCGGCTTTGTGATGTTGAAAAAGGGGTTGCGGAGCCGGGAATCGATCAAAATCGAAATGGATTTCAGTGTATTTTCCATGTTTTGGAACGGAATTTTCCCAAAATCCAGCACCATCTTCATGCTTATTTGGGCGCAAGTTTTTTGCCTGACTCTTCCAGGCTGCGCGCTGTGGTGGGATGCTCGGGGGCCACTTGAGGCATGGATTCCTCGGAAAGGCGAGGAGTACGGTAGTGTCAAGCCTTCCAACCACAGGAAGTGGCGACCCGATCTGGCGGTATTGCCCTTCGCGAAGGTGGAGAGGGATCGGATCAAGCTCTACAATTTGCGGGATTGTCAGTATCGAACGGAAGACGATTACGATCTGAAGCATTTAGACAGCAGCTTTAATTTACAAGATTTGCAGACGGTCGATTTCGTCGTGGTGCCGTTTAAGGATGCTCCAGCCCTCGCCCATACGATGCTCAGTTTTGGATTGAGTACGGGAGATCAAATAGTGGTAAGCGTTGAGGCGCGATTGGAGAAGGGGGAGAAGTATACACCGATGGCCGGAGCGCTCAAGCAATATGAGTTGATGTATATTTTGGGAACAGAACGCGACCTGATCCGATTGCGTACCGACGTGCGGAAGGTGGATGTGTTCATGTATCGTGCGAAAGCGAATGCGACCGAGGTGCAGGCGCTTTTCTTGGATATAGTCAAACGCATGAATGCATTGGCCAAGTATCCCGAGTTTTACGATACCTTGACAAACAATTGCACGACCAATTTGGTAAGGCATGTGAATTCCTTGCGACCAGGCACTATTCCGGCTGATCTGAGGATACTTTTTCCGGGCTATTCAGATCAATTGATTGGTCAATTAGGTTTAATTGAAAGCGATGCTGAGGCTACGGCGATGCGAGCGCGGGCGGCTGTGCTACCGACCGATGGTTTGAGATTGGGAGCTCGGGAGTATTCTCAGGCAATCCGCAGTCGTTACTGACAGCGGATGATCGATATCTATCTTCATTGTGTATCGATCCATACTTTATCGATCTGTAGTGATATCAATCTGTAGTGATCGATCTATTTACATGAGGGATGAAGGGGTGCAGAGGAGGATTGTTTCTAGCCAGCTTCTCCACCGCTCGGCCTGTTCATCGGACATAGGTGCTTCGCTTGTAACGGGAATGGGAACCGATTGTTGTCCTTTGACCCACGCAACATGACCGGTCCAAAGTCCACTTTCGTCGATTTGTAGCCGCAGTTGGCATGGATCGCGCATGGGCCGATTGGGAAACGCGGCTTTCAAATCGATTTGTCCAAGTTTATGCCAAGTAGAATCTCCCTGATTAGTACCTTCGATGATTTGTACTGCGGGTGGTAGATCCATGCCGGGGGGGGGCCGCATATTGCGCTGAATGGCGAATGGGAGTGTGGCACCTTTGGGTGCCAGGACGCGCGGAACCATTTTGGCCGCTTGCGGGTCGCGTACAAGTAACCCCAAATCGTAGGTGGAGCAAGTTACAACGCGAGGTAGAACGCTTGGAGCTTGGATGGTCGGCATCATATGTTGCGACTGAATAGCTGCTCCAATGGCCAGATCCGATTTCGATTGCAGAGACGAAGTGGGATTGTGACTCAAAAAGCGTTCGATCATCGAACGCAATTCATCAAAGCGGGCTAAGCCTCCCATCCACAGAACTTGATCGATATCAAAGGGCTCGATACCAGCTTGTTTCAGTGCTTGTTCGACATAGTGTTTGAGCATCAAGCAGGGTTCTTCAGCGATCGACAGCATATCTCGTCGTGACAAGGTGCACTGGATCGACTTTTGCTGGTGTTCGAAGCGAATATCGACTTTCGGTGCGGTGGCGAGGCGATCCAAGGAGAGTTCAACAGTTCGTTGAAGACGTGTTGCGCTCATGAGATCTTGTCGAACATCATAGCCATGCGTTTTCTGAAACAATTGGCAAAGATGTTCAGCCAGCAGATGTTGCCAGCGATAGGTACCTCTGAGCCAATCGCCGACGGAGGCAAGGCAACGAATTTCCAAGCCGCGAACGGCGGCCACCGAAACTTCGATACCGGAGGCACCCGCGTGAATCAACAGCCAATTCTGTTCTGCGTCTCGGGGTCGTTCGGGCGAATTGAGTTTCGAGGAGATATCCAGCCAAGCGAGGGCAGCGGCCATCGGCCGATCGAGAAGTTGCAGTACTTGAATACCGGCGATCTTACACGCGTTAAGGACTGAGTAGCGCCGGAGTTGATCGTAGCAAGCAGGCACGGTGATCACGGCATGCGTTGCCGCATTTTGCACAGCGATGGTGGCATCAGTCAAATACTTTAGCAGCACTGCTACGGGTACTTCTGGCGGAACGATGCGTCCACAGAACGGGCGATCGAGAAAGGGTAGGCCCAACCAACGCTGCAAACCGTGGTAGACTTTATCCGGGGCAACCTGCCGTCGAGCGATGGCATCGGCGCCTAGAAAAATTTGATTTTCCTGGCTCCAAATCATATTCCGCAGCAACTCTCTTCCGCCGGGCAACGGAACGATTCGAGGTCCATCGTTTTTGTCGTAGACGGCTGCGGCCGAATTTATCATGCCCAAGTCGATTGCAAAAGCGGCTGCCGTCTTGGTCATGCGAGTGATGGCAGTACCCGGATTGGTGGGATTCTCGGTTGCCAATTTGGGAAGCAGAGCAATGGCCGCGCTGGCCTGTGAGGATCCGTGAACGGTTACCAAATTGAGACGTTCGAGATTTTCGAGTAATTCTTTCCCGGATCGGAGGCGTTCGTCACGATTTTTGGCAATCAGCTTTTGGAAGATCGCATCCAATCTCAAGTCGATATCGGGGCGAACTTCATAGAGAGCGGGGGGCTGTTGGCGAACTTGAGCTTGAGCGATCTGCATCGGTTCGCCGCTGAACATCATTCTGCCTGTGAGCAAATAAAATAGAGTGGCACCTAGGCTGTAGAGGTCGGAACGATTATCGATTGCGTCCGGTTGACTAATTTGTTCGGGCGACATGAACTCTACGGTACCGATCAAGCGAGCCGCGGAGGATTTGGATTCGACCGCTTCGCCGATTTGGGCGAGACCGAAATCAAGGATTTTCAGGACTCCTTGCCGATTGAGCATCATGTTGCTCGGCTTGATATCGCGATGAATAATGCCGAGTCGATGAGCATAATCGAGAGCGGTGGCCGCTTGTCTTAAGACTTCAATCGCCTCTGAAGTGGAGAGTGGGCCTTGTTCGGAAACTCGTTTGGAAAGGACTTCGCCATCAATCAGTTCCATTACGAGGAAGTGGATACCTTGATGTTGTCCGGCATCAAAGGCGGTCACAATATTGGGATGCATCAGTCGGGCGACGGCGCGAACTTCCGCATAGAAACGGTCTACCAAACTTTGGTTGGATGAGAGCGATTTGGGAAGTATCTTAAGAGCCACTTGCCGATGCATGATGTGATGTTCGGCTCGAAACACTTCCCCCATGCCCCCTGCTCCGATCTTTTCGATCAGCAGATAATCACCGAGCATCGGCATTTGAGTTTCGGCAGGTGCAGGAGAGACAAAGTCGGCAGAGATTTCAAGTTCATCACTATTGTCCCCGCTGTCCATCGGCACCATGCGGGTAACAGCGTGCGGTGTCGTCGGGGGCTTGGCAGGGCGCGCAGTATCTCCAGGGTTCGCGGAGATGATTGGCTTTTCTTGCGAGTCGTTTGCCTCGTTCAAGTTTGGCATCCCCGCATCGATTCAATTCCTCTTAAGATGTGATCAGGTCCTTAATCACTTTCGCCTGTTCCACTCCCGTTAAGCGTTGGTCCAGACCCTGGAAACGATAGCTGAAGCGTTCATGATCGAATCCAAGTTGATTCAAAACGGTCGCATGGAAATCTCGAATGTGAACGGGATCTTTGATGATGTTGTAGGAGAAATCGTCGGTTTCACCGTAGACCGTGCCGCCGCGAGTTCCTCCGCCTGCCATCCACATAGTATAGCATCGAGGGTGGTGGTCTCGTCCATAGTTCTCAGCACTTAGCCCACCTTGCGAATAAATGGTTCTTCCGAATTCGCCCCCCCAAATAATGAGGGTAGAATCGAGAAGTCCACGTTGTTTCAAGTCTTGGATTAATCCATAGCAAGGTTGGTCGACATCGCGGCATTGATCTGGAAGTCTTCCTGCCACGTTACCGTGAGTATCCCAGTTGTTATGGTAGACCTGGATAAACCGAACTCCCCTTTCTACCATTCTTCTAGCCAATAAAACCGTATGTGCGAATGAGCCGGGTTTTTTGGCAGCCTCGCCGTATAGCGCGTAGGTTTGTTCCGTTTCCTTCGAGATATCGGTCAACTCGGGGACAGAAGACTGCATGCGAAATGCGAGTTCATATTGTTGAATTCGGGTATGCGTTTCCGGATCGCCCACGTTGCGATAGTTGATTTCATTGAGTTGCTTTAGGGCGTCTAGAGTTTTGCGGCGAACGGTTGGATCGACTCCACTGGGATTGTTGATGTACAAAATGGGGTCGCCCGCAGCACGGAAAGAAACCCCCGCATGTTCTCCAGGGAGATAGCCACTTTGCCAGAGTCGAGCGGAAATCGCTTGCACTTGCTCGGTATTGGTTGGTTTGGCGACCAAGACAACGAAGGTTGGCAGATCGTTGTTAAGCGAACCGAGTCCATAAGACACCCAAGCACCCAGGCATGGGCGACCGGTGACTTGATTACCCGTCTGCATGTACGTAATCGCAGGCTCATGATTGATCGCTTCGGTATGCATGCTGCGGATGAAGCATAGGTCATCGGCCATCTTGGCCTTCCAAGGAAACAGTTCCGAGAACCACATGCCCCCTGCCCCATGTTGTTCAAACTTGTATTTGCTGGGAGCTATAGGAAAGCGGGCTTGACCGCTGGTCATCGTGGTCAAACGTTGGCCATTTCGAACGCTTTCGGGTAGATCCTTGTCGTACCACTCTTTCATTTTCGGTTTATAGTCGAAAAGATCCATTTGCGGTGGGCCTCCCACCATGTGCAAATAGATAACGTGTTTGGCCTTGGCTGCGAAATGCGTTTTGGGACTCGACAACGACTTCTGCTGATCGGCGGCGGCCAAAGGATCGGCCAGACCGGTCAGTGACGCGAGTGCTGCCCAGCCTAACGCATTGCCGCCTCGGCGAAAAAATTGTCGGCGCGTTTCCGCACGAACGTACTCTTCTACCAATTCCCGGGGGGCAGAACCGAGTTCTACGCGTGATCCAAACATCATTTAGTCTCTCTATGTAAAGGCCGTTATCAGGGGCCATATTCAGACAAACATACAAGGTCTCAACTTGTTCCCGTTATTTGTTCAGCACCTCGTCGAGATTCATGATTTCGTTGGCCACCATCGTCCATGCGGCGACTTCAGCATCTACAAGTTCGGGCACTTGAGGTGCATCTCCCACCTGAAGCAATTCTTTGGCTGCAGCCGGTTGGCCCTGATAGTGCTTCAGCAAATCATCTAAGCTTTGCTGAACGATCTGCTTTTCTTCAGCCGTAAGTTCGCGAGCCATAACGCGTAGCGTTAGCAATTGGATACGACTTTCGAAATCGGCTGCCTGCTTCAGTATGCTAGACGCAAGCACCCTGGCCGCTTCGATATATTGCGGATCATTGAGGGTTACCAAAGCTTGTAATGGCGTATTGGTGCGATCGCGTCGCACGGTACAGGTTTCTCGCGCTGGAGCGTTAAAGATCTCCATTGAAGCTGGTGGGGCTGAACGTTTCCAGAATGTATACATGCTGCGGCGATAGAGATTTTCACCTTTATCCCGAACATAATCCCGGGTATTACTACCGATCATGGCAACGGCTTCCCATACGCCATCGGGTTGGTATGGCTTGACACTCGGTCCACCGACTTTAGGTGTCATCAAGCCACTGGCGAACAACGCATAATCCCGAACCATTTCAGCTTCCATTCGAAAACGAGGCCCGCGGCTGAGGAAGCGGTTATCCGGATCTTTGACCAGTTTCGCGTCGGTAATCTGAGCCGACTGTTTGTAGGTAGACGAGGTTAGCATCATGTAGAAAAGTCTTTTAACATCCCAGCCATGGGTCCGAAAATCGATCGCTAGCCAATCCAAGAGATCTTGATTGACGGGTAGTTCACCAGCGATTCCAAAGTCGCCCGAGGTACGAACAATCCCAGTACCAAAGACTTCTTGCCAAAATCGATTCACGGTGACACGCGAAGTGAGCGGATGTTCGGGAGTCATCAGCCATTTTGCGAATCCGAGTCGATTTCTGGGCAAGGCTGGATCCATCGGAGGCAAGATCGCAGGCACATCAGGTTTGACTTGCTCGCGTCGTTGATCATATTCACCGCGATGCAAAATAAATGCGGTCGGCTCCTCGGGGCGTTCGACCACAATATACGCGATCGTACCACGGCGACGAATCTCTTCCTTTTCATTTTTGAGTCCGGTCAGTTTTTGATTCAGGCTCTTGAAAGCTTCATCTTTCTGCGTCAAGTACCAATCAAATAGCTCCGCGGTATCGCTCTCCATTCTTTCCACGTGCGCAGACGTTAGGTAAGCGATGCGTGCGTCTATGGCCAGTGAGTGGATTTCGGTATCTTGGAGTTCTCGGTTGTACAAACGAAGATCCTGAACACCGGTGCCCAGAGTTTTATCCGATGCATTTCGTTGACCAATTTTCATGGGCACATCGGTATGCAAAGTTTCGGTGAGACGGTTGGTAGGATAATCGAGTGTCTGTTTCACTCCATTGACAAAGATTTGAATACCGTCGGCTTTAGAAGAACCGTTGTAGTTCAGAACAACATGGTTCCATTTATTGGGTGCCAGCGGCTCTCGTGTCAGTGTCTTAAGGGCGTTCTCAGGCCACTTATTCACTAAATGCATTCCCACTTTGCCTTGTTCCAGCCAAACGTCCCAGCCGCGATAAATCTCTGCCTCATTCATGCGGGCTAGAACGGATCCACCTTGTTTGGGATCTGCAAGCTTGATCCACACCGCAATCGAGAAGGGTTTGTCGCGTTCGAAGTCTCCGACATCAGAAAATTCTGGAACCGCTTCCTGCTGGTTCGTCCAACCCTTAGAACTCACGATACCCGGTTGCCACTGAGTCTCTTTGGGCAAACGAAGAGATCGAATCTGGTTTTCCGTGGCATAGTGCAAGGTTCGTCCTTCGCCATCGTCAAGCGGCAAATGAAAAACTAAACCCTCATGAGGCAAACGTTGGTTGCGGAAGAGCATTTGTGTTTCGGGGGCGGCAGTCCACGTTTGGAAATCGACGCGCGCCGCGTCACGTCGCGCATTTAGTTGGGACTGGGCCTCGTCGATCTCGCCATCAATGACATTCCATCGCTCCCGATCTTCGGCTAAAGGGACCGGTATCGTAGGTGGTGTGTCCTTGATGTTGCCATCCATCGGATTTTGAGTTGTGTTGTTGAAGAAAGCGGCAAGCGAATATGTCTCTTTCGCAGATAGAGGATCAAATTTATGATCATGACATACCGAGCAATTGGCTGTCGTTCCCAGCCATACAGCTGAAGTTGTCTCCATGCGATCGCGCGTATAGAGCACCGCGTACTCTTCAGGAATCACGCCACCTTCATTGGTCGTGATATTGCAACGATTGAAGCCGGTTGCGATCTTCTGATCCAAGGTCGGGTTAGGAAGCAGGTCACCGGCGAGTTGCTCGATGGTAAATTGATCAAATGGCATGTTGCGATTGAAGGCTTGAATGACCCAGTCGCGGTATGCCCAAATCTCTCGATAATTGTCGAAATGAATACCGTGTGAGTCCGCATATCGGGCGTAGTCCAACCAGTAGCGACCTCGATGTTCGCCCCAACGTTCCGACTGTAGCAGTCGTTCCACGTACTTTTCATAAGCATCGCTGCGGTCGTCCTTGAGAAACTCCTCGAGCATCTCCGGCGTCGGAGGCAGGCCGGTTACATCCAGTGCAGCACGTCGCGCAAGTGTGGTTCGATCCGCCTCCGGTGCGGGATCCAGTGCCATCGATTCCAAACGGCTCAATACAAAGCGATCGATAGGATTCTTAATCCAATTATCTTTTTTAACCACTGGAGGATCTTTAGCCTGCGGAGCAATGTAGGACCAGTGGGGCTGGTAGTTACCCCCTGCCGCGATCCATTTTTCTAATAACGCGAGTTGTTCGGCGGAGATTTTTTTGTGCGTGCTCGGAGGGGGCATCACCACTTCCGGATCGTCCGACTTGATCCGTTGAATCAAAGAGGATTCATTCGGCTTTCCCTCCACGATCGCAGCCGCTTGAAGGGCCGCATCGCGTTTGTCGAGTCGAAGATCGGCCTTCCGTGCCGCGCTATCAGGACCGTGACATGCAAAACAGTTCTCCGCCAGAATCGGTCGAATGTCTCGGTTGTACTCAATGGTTTCCTCTCCCTTGATATCCGGCGAAAAGCCGGAGAGGACCGCTGAGATTCCCACGGCGACTTGCAACAACAGGTTACATTTCATCTCGAAACCCTTTGCAACACATAGAGAACGAAAGGAGTTGCACGAGCCAGAAAGGCTCGGTGCTCGACCTAAGCTTATTGTACCAACGCAAAGCAAGATGCGATGTACCCAAGCCCAGCTAGGTGGTCTTTATAGCCATAATGGATCCAAAGAGATCGACTGTTGGGTCGGCCCCGAAAAAAAGAGAGACAATAACGGGGTAAAATTCGCCATTAAGTCGTGGAAAAGTACCGAGCGGGCATGGAGGATCGCAAACTTGAATGCATTTCGGTTTTGCCTGAAGTCGAGACCGCAGACTATGATAGATTCCCTGTAAGATGTGCCCCTAAGGGGGTGTTTTGGTGGGGGAAGTGTGGGGCTGATGTGGAGGAGGGGAACCCCAAATCTGGAAAATGAAGGTCGGGATTCTGCAGAAGGCTCGCCAAAAATTCATCGTTAGGATTGCTGGGGCCCGCAATCCGCGAGTTCACGGGTACCACTGGGACCGATTCCGAGCGGGGCAAAGATTCCAGTATTTTGTTCCAGCCCAGCGGAAGTCGCGTCGACATGAGAACTACCCTATCAGGTATCGGTGGTAAAATTGCCAAACTTTACGAGCCAAACTTCTTCCCAGCGACCAGCGTCTATTTGGGACCATCGCTTGAACCCGGATGCCAGACCGAAGCATCAGTTCGGGTTCGGGCTCCAGCTCCATCGTGATCGAGAAATAAGCTTCGCCAGCCTTTTGGGTGTACGGGTCGATACTAATGTCCCCTCCGCCAAGTTGTGTCAGAGCTGCATCATCGATCTTGGTTTGACTTGATCGGGCCACACCGGTCACACGTCCGCTGAGACGTTGGCCTGGTTGTCCGATCACTTCGACCTCGACAGCATCCCCTACCGCAACTTGCGAATCAGCAACTTCTTCGTCCGTGGCTAGAGCCCGCACGATCCACTTTCCCGATTCGAGTTTGAGCAGGGGTTGCCCCGACTGGAAGAAACGACCGTCAAAATCGTCATTCTGCCATTCGGTCAGCACTCCATCCCTTGGGGCCCGGATCGTCAATCGATCGATCGCCCTCTCGACTTCCCATAGATCGAGTTGTGCCTGTTCTAATCTTTGCTGTAGCAGTGCGAATTCAGTTGGGTCGGTTTGCAGCGATTGCAGCAATTGAGACTTAAGTTTTGAAACTTCTGATTTTGCGATAAGTTGTCGAGTCACCAATTCTTCGTTACTCAATTGAAATAGGACATCACCGGGTTTTACGTTTTGGGAGAGCTTGAAGCCAATTTGTGTGACAAAGCCGGTTTCGGGTGAGCGAATGAAGGTTTCGTTTTCTCGTCCAACGATGCCGGTGAAGGAAATGGCGGACCATA
>JBIKMB010000209.1:0-9944 GCA_044359485.1 Pirellulaceae bacterium
AACGAACAAGGCCAAGCAAAACTTGCTTGGCCTTGTTTCTGTGATAGGAGTCTTAGAGCGAGAAGCTTATCGAGCCCCTCCTTCTCTTCCACCACCCGGTTCGCCGATGCCGCCTGTACCGGCAGGCGAGCCGAGTCCACCCATTCCCCCGCCAGCCGGGGCCGTCGCTGCCTTATCGGCTTGTTCTTTCTCATCCGCGAACGTAAACATACGGAAGGCGTCCTGGTCGTCTAATTCATCGCTAACCGCCAAACTTCCATCATTTCGGAAAACCAGCATTTCGCCACTGAATGTCAACCGATCTGTGCGATCATCGTTATGTGCTAAGTTATCTCCACCACGCACATCGACCACAGCAATCGCTTGATCCATTTTGTAACCCTTCAATTTCTTGACGCTCTTTCGCACCGGATCGACAATTTCTGGTTCCTTATCCTTCGGGTTAAAGAACAAAACAGATCCTTTCTGTGCTTCGTACTGAGTGGGAACATCAACACCGAGAGCGCTGTCCCAGTCAGCAAAAACAACGCTTCCGATGTGACCGCGAGCCGAAGAATCGACCTCAACAATGGTTTCTTTGTTATCGCTTGAAGTGACCTTCATCGTTCGTTTTGAAATCTCAACGGCACCGTTTGCAAAAATACCAGGATTCGGTGCATATGCCGGAGCACTTGGTGCACTCCACTCGGTATAGCGATAAAACGTTCGAGGTTTGACACCTTCTTTGTTCGCAGGTTTCTTGTCATCTTCAGCTCGCTGGCCTACCACGCGTGTGAAGACTTCATTCTTGAGGATACTCAGATCTGGATCGAGAGTTCTATCTTCGGGGTTGTTTGGATCTTCCATGACCAAGCGGATTCGATATCGATAAATGTGGCCCGGCTTGATATCGAAATCGTAGAAGCGAATCAATTTGTAATCGGCCTCTGCTTCGAGAGTGGTGGAGCTACCACCGAACATGTTTCCTCCGAAGGGTGAACCCATACCACCCATGGAGCCGGAGCTTGCCATATCACCACCGTCATCCATCATTCCGCCACCCATGCCACCTCGGCCACCTGGTGTGGGCATACCGATCCCGCTTGAACCGCCACCTCCAGGAGTGGGCATTCCAATACCACTTGAGCCGCCTGCTCCCGGATTAGGCATGCCTAATCCGCCTGAGCCGCCTGGCATCATACCGCCCCCCATGTTGTTCCCTTGATTGCGACGATTTCTCGAGGAGAACTGATCTTCTTCGCTTTCGTTGGAATCATCTTCTTTTTTCTCATCTTCGTTTTCACCGGGTTGCGCTGCATTGAGCACCTTTCCGCTCAATGGAACATCTGGATGAGAGACTAGGGGACGATAATCTCGTATGAAAAGAGGTAGAGGAGAGATGGTTAATTCCGGATCCGTGTAGAGATAGTTCACGATTTCCGGACTCGTTCCTGCCCACTCGCCCACCAATTTTTCTTGCTGTCGCAAGTCGGTTACTTTTTTCCAATCCCCTTCTGCAGGCTCTTTGGTTGGATCAGCGGTGACATCGACGCGTTCGGCGATAAAAGAGAGATAATTCGGGCGGTCTCTCATAATATTAAAACCAGCGCTTTCTTCGAACGCTTTTTTATATTCTTCCACGATGGCTTTATGAGGTGCTACGCCGGAAACCACATTAAAGTAAACGCTCTTGTAGCCCAATTTTTCTCCACGACCGGCAGTCGCTCCGCCGGCTCCGCCACTGGCTCCCATTCCACCGATACCACTTGGGCCCGGGCCGCGTCCTCCGCTCGAGCTCGGTGCGCCGATGTCTCCACCATCCTCGTTGCTGCCGGATCCCATCGGCGACATCATGCCACCCTGAGCTCCACTTGCGCCAAAGCCGCGGTCGTACTGGGGATTGAGTCTACGTCCACTTCCGCCGGCACCCATCCCAGGCCCGCCCATCGGTCCCATCAGACCTCCCATATCCGAGCTTCCACCTGAGTCGCCCGATTCATCACCACCGCCAGGCACAAATCCTCCCGAACCGCCACTACCTCCGCCATTTCTGCCCCCTCCAGCAGGGTTTCTACCCGAAGTGCGGGGCGGGCGGCGCTTGGATTTGATTTCTTCAGCATCCTCCAAGTCTTCAAATGGATCAGCTGCATCTGCCTTCACATTGATGGCCAGCGCGCCATACCCTGATACAACTTGCAGGTTGATTGGGGCGAGCATCTGTGGGTCGCCACGTTTTTCACTCACCGAGCGAGGTGCAATTTCCCACGGATCGGTCTCGTAGGGCTTATCAGCCATGGGGGTGCGTGAGTTACGAGCCAACCCAGAAAACTCGGCCTTATACTGCCGATCGGGCTGAACCATGATCTCGTTCCAATGATTTTCCTTGACGTTACTGAGCGCCGAGGAGGCGGTCTGCGTCAAATTTTCTGGGTTTTTGTTTTCTGGAATTCCTTGGGTTCCCAAGCCGTCATAGACCAAATACCCCATCACCAGGGCAATGATTCCCAGAAAAATTTTTTCCACGTGCAACTGGAAAAAATTCGCGCCACCGGCGCCCGCTTTAGGTTCCTTCGGCGTTTTGGGAGCTTTTTCTTTCTTGGCCATAACCTGGCCTCCATGAACAAACAATTGGAAAAGAATTTCTACGACTTTAGGTTCACTCTTGAAGATTGTAACGCCATCGCAGAGTGGATCTCAAACGGTTTTTCAGCAATTAGTTTCCGCCACCTGTACCGGCGGCTGCAGCGGGCCCAGCGGCTGCCGGGTCTACGCCATTGGGATTGGCACCTGTCGCGTCTGGAACTGCGGGCGAGGCTGGTGGGACTGCGGCCCCACCACTGTTATCCGCAGGAGGAACTGCACCATTACCAGCAGCACCATTACCAGCAGCACCATTACCAGCAGCACCATTACCAGCAGCACCATTACCGGGCGGTACATTACCAGGTTGGGGTGCCGCAGGAGCCGAGGCTGGTGCACCCTCTTCTGCCGAGGCAGATTGGTCTGTTTCCAAGCCGGTTGATTCAGCGGCGGAAACACGTCCAACATTTTCAATTTGCGTTTCAGCAGTCACTTTCTCGATACCCAGCTTATTCATATCGACCGGGTTGAACAGATAAACAATGCCGTATACTTCCACTGGTAAATCATAGGACTTTGAAGTGCCAACGATAGCCGGTCCGGTCCCACCTCCGCTACCCGAACCTTCCATTCCACCATCGGGAGAACCAAGACCGGGTAATCCAGCCATGCCACCCATCTGTGGTCCAGGTCGACCTCCGCCTCCCATCATTCCCCCGAGATCTGCGTTGCCGTGCGGGTCGGTGTTGATGCGAACTTGGCGAATTTCTAATAGCAGATCCGCGTTACCGCATTCGGTGAGCAAACGATTCAATTTGCGTTGGTCCATCTTAAACCGCATTCGCACAGGAACCCGCTTGGCAACAGCGAGCGGAGCACTTGTACCATCGACCGAACCGCCGCTCACAACGCTTCGCAGTGTATCGCCGTTGATCGGCTGGAAAGCGATATCCACATATCGTCCCGACGCTGGATCGGGTGCTGCCGGAGCGCCTGCTCCACCTTCCGCACCATCGAGCATACCTTCCATGCCTTCAGCGCCAGGAGCGGGTGGACTTCCGCCGGAAGAACCCATATCCATCTGCCCACCACCATCATCGCCACTGCCCGGCATGGGCATGCCGCTGCTGCCGCTTCCCATGCCACCCATCCCCATGTTGCCGCTGCTTCCCAAACTGGTCAACACACCCGCTCGACCAACAGCGTTTTTGCCGATTCTCAGAAACTCAATCTCCTTGATGGCCGCTTGGAAATTTTCCTGGGCATCACCGTTAGTGGCTTTGATGATATTCATCAATCCTTCGATGATCCAAAGATCTTCCTGGGTGTAAAGAATCTCTAGGGTCGAAGGAGCTCTCTTTTTGTCGTGCCACCAGAGCACGCTTTGCATCAGTTCCTTTTGAGATGTGGGCTGCCAGTAAACCAGCGACTTTGGAACGTCTTTTCCAGTCGGACCACCGATACCCCCAGATCCACCCAGCATATCCCCAGGATCAAGTCCGCCAGGCCCACCTATGCCACGACCACCACCGCCGCTCGGCGCACCCAAACCACCAGAACCACCAGGGCCCGCTGCCGCTCCTCCCACGATATCATCCGTGGTGACTTCCCAGTTCGCACCGATAATCTTGGCAAGTTTAGGAAACAACGGATCGACATAGTCACGATAGCGTTCGCGATACGGCAGACCGATTTTTTCGTCCGTTACAGGGAAGGGAAGCAATTCAATCGGTCGATACTTGTCGACTTGGGCCACGAAATCTTGTCCTAGCGAATTGGGCCACTGCATGATTTTCACTTGCCGCATGTACTGCAATTCCCAAGCCTTGCGTACATCTTCCGCAATCACACCAACGATTCGATCCATCTCTTTGTGCGAATTTTCGTTGGGATGCGTTGAAGCTTTACCCGATACTTCCTGGACAACACTGTACTTCGAATCCACCAACTTCTTTTGGGTATCGAGTTGTGTTGCCAGCGACATTTTTGTAAGCACAAATCCGGTAATGCTCAGTGCGCTCACGATGCCCAGCAGAATCCAAAAATACTGCTTCTTGCAAAAATCGATGACTGGTTTCAATTGATCCATGTCCCATTACCCTGTTGCGTATGATTCGTACTTTTGGTTTGCGTTTTAATGTGCGTGTTTCGGTTCTCGAAAGCAATCATTGGGTGATCAAATTCTGAATCACCCGCGAGTTTCTGAATCACCCGCGAGCTGAATTCCCGCGAAGGGAATCGCCGAGTGATGTCTGTTTACTCTGATGCAGCCACGGAGTCTCCTCCGCTAGCCGCCGCTTCCGCCTCAGCTTTTTGTTTCGCTTCTTCTTCCGCCTTTAGGCGCTCTTCCACTCGCTTAGAAAGCGGCTTTTCGCTCCAGCAAAACTGGATGGTAAAATCGTAGCGAACCACATCAAAGGAAGGAGGTACTTCTTCACCTTTTGCATTTTTCACGACCCCTGTTCGGCCGGACCCTCCACTGCCGACAGGGCCGGCGCCACCTAACCCACCAATGCCGGTTGGGGCTCCCAATCCACCAGAACCACGTCCGCCGCCGGATCCAACCAAGCCTTCGCCACCATCTCCACCTTCGCCACCCATCGCCGGACCTAAACCTCCGGAACCCATCAACGATCCAGCTCCTCCTGCGGAGCCCGGCATTGGCTGACCGGTCAATTCGTAATACTCAGGGTTGGGAATCTTTACGTTTACCGCATTGCCAGCAACCATCATTGGGAAGGCGATGCCGAGTTCTTTAAATGTAAACTTGGTCATCGTGCCATTCTGGTCGCCTGGCAAAACAATGAAACCATTCTCCAGGATGTCGATGATCGTGCGGCGAACGTAGTTTTGCTTTTCCCAGTTCGCTCGTTCTTCGATACTCTTCATTCGATCATCGCGATAGTAGTGATAGCACTTCAGTTCGAGCACCCACCCTGGACCGGTTGGGCTAGCTCCTGTTGCTGCGCCATCGGCCGCCGCACCGTCCGCTGAGGCAGTGGCATCTGCTGGAGTGGCCGCTGCGGCATCCGCAGCGCCTGTATCGCCGGCCGCCGCCGCATCAGGGGCCGAGGTGGGAACCTTCGGAGCATCTGCCGCATTAGGTCCCAAGAGTGTCAGCCGCCCTAGACGATCGTCCTCGTACTGACGCTTGTGCTGTTCATCGAACCAAGTTGCCAAATCATCAAAGTAGCGAGAGTCCAATTTTTCCACATGAATATCTTTTCGATATTGATAGGGAAATTCATTCGCCGGTGGATAGGGCTTGCCTTTGAAATCCTCATCGCGAGGAATCGCCGCATTGATCGAACGGAGCAACTCCAGCCACAGCAATCGTCGATCCGCATTGCCCGATACCTCGGCGCCGATCATCGTGAGCAAGCTAATCTTGTTGGTCTTTGCACTATCGATACTGATCTCATTGTCGCTAAACGACTTTGTTTCATCCGCTTTCGCGATCGCCGACTTCCATAGGTCTGGATGCACCTTATACCACTGACGATAGAGAAAATAAACATTCGCCAGCATACCCAACATCAAAAGCGAAGCGGCGATCAACGCCCAAGGCTTCTTCGCTTTGATCATGCGTTCGGTAACGATTTCTTTCGGAATCAAGTTGGTCTTTATCGGTCCGCGGCTCAGCAACTGCAGACAGAGACCATACACAACACCAAACGCCAACTGATGTTCTTTGAAGGCTGGCGAATTGAGGACTTCACTCCCTTGCAACTTCTTGAACGTATCGCAGATTTCGACTTCATAGCCGAGATTCTTATTCAAAAAGGGCTGTAGACCGGGCAACTTGGTCGAGTTGCCCAAAAGCACCATGCCCGACAAATCAGCCTTCTTATTCAAACTCTTGTAAAAACTCACCGATCGCTGCACTTCGGTGACCATATCGTTGAACACTGGTTTCATCGCTTGGAAAACCAACTTGGGATCATCGGCGGCCATCGCATTTTTCTTCAAATGCTCAGCCTTAGCGAAGGTCAACTTCAGATCTTTCGTGAGTTGTCGCGTAAAATGATTGCCCCCCAACGGCATACTTCGCTGCCACACACGAAAACCGTTGGTCACAATCAAGTCGGTCGAATCGGTCCCCATCGCCAAAACGACCGTTGAATTCGGTGGCGCTTCAGCATCAAAAGTATCATTCGCCAATCGCTCTTCAAAGCGATCGTAGGCGACCATGTTGTAAATGGCTAATGGCGCCAGTTGCACCAGATCAATTTCCAGTCCTGCTGTCCGCAGCGGTTTAAGTGCGCGATAGACCGCATCGCGCTTCATGGCGAAGAGGCCAACTTCCGACTCAAATGCAAATCCCTCCTCGATCAATGCACCCGGCATACGCTGGTAATCCCAAATCACTTCATTCAAGTCGTAAGGGATCTGCTGCTTTGCCTCGTACTTCACAATGTCGGGAATCTTCTTGGCATCCATCGGCGGTGGCTTAAAGAATTTAGCCAAGCCGCTTTGGCCCGGCACGGACACCGCCACTTTGCAATTTTTGGTCTCATTGCGACTCAGAAATTGCTCGAGAGCCTCTGCAATAAGTTTTTCCGGTTCCGCTTCCGGTTGGCTAAGAATCTTCGGATATTCGATATAATCAAACGCATCGGTTACAACTTGGCTCCCCTCCAAATGGCAACGAAGTGCCTTCAGTGAGCTTTGACCGATTTCAATTCCCCAGACGTGTTGCGCCTTGGCCATGCAAAAAGATCCCTACTTCTAAGATCCCTAATTCTAAAGATCCCTATCGACGAAGATCCACTAGAAAATACTCCCGCATTCTTCCCAGAGTGATGAACCCTCGCTGGAAAAGCAATACATCGCTGGCTGATTCATGCCAACTATCCAGAAGAGGAGACGGAATATCACCATCGAAGACAAGTTTTGGTCTCTCAAAATCCCTCGCTAGACCACATTTGTATCGTATCTGCTTTAGGTACCCTCTGTCAAATTTTTTCTTCGGTTTCCAGTCCATCGAAAGTGTTCAAAAGCACAGAAGTTCATCACAAGCACAGCGTGACAGGGGCCACAACTTCCGTCGGATCCCATAGCCGTTCCCAGAGCCACCGACTATCCTTAGTCCCCGAGGCAAGGCCTATAAACTTTGCGACCGCCACTCGAGATGTTCGGCCCAGCTCAATCGCCCCCATTTGGCTATCGATTCCTAAACCTGCTGCCGCCTCCAGCGTCCCCAAATCCAAGATATCCGCTGGGCTTAAACCACTCTCCCCTGCCGCGATCGTTTTCAACTCCTCCCACACGCTCAGGTCGGGATTCGAAGCTCTAGAATCCGTCCCCACCAGCACGCGCACCCCAGCTTGCCGCATAGCAGCCAGCGGATAGCGATCATGCCCAAAATATCGATGGGTTCTGGGGCAATACACGACGGACATATGCCCTCGATTCTTAACCAAAACTTCCCAATCCTCCGCAGACAAATAGTTCGCATGCACGACCAAGGCCCGCCACGCCCGCGATAAATGGATCAAATACTCGCGACAACTCCCCCATTGAGACATCAGCGGGACTGGCCCAACTCCCAATCGTTCCAGCAACTCGCCAAACATCCCAGACCGACGGGCAAGCCATTCCATCTCCTCCAACGTCTCCCCCAAATGCATCGCCAGCAAACGCTGCTCGCGCCGAGACCTTTCAATGCACCACTGAATCAAGCGAGGTGATGTGCTGTAGGGAGCGTGTGGCGAAACTCCCCAATCATACTGGCTGTTTTTTTGGCGAACTAAGCTTTCCCAACTCGGTCTGTTTACAGGAAATGCTGTGCTTTCAGGAAGTGAGTTGCCCTGCTGATCTAAGGCGGCCTGCTCAAGATGCTGGTGCAACGTTGAATGCTTGGTGCCGACCGCTCCAGAATCCGAATTCGACTTTGCCTCCATCGCCATTTTTTCATAGGCTAACTGCATCTCGCGACGCCGCTGCTCGGTCCAACCCAATACTTCCCCCAAAGCTATTAGCGACACCGACTCTCCTGGAGTCTGATGGAACGCTTCCACCAACCCCTCACCTATCGGATAGGGACTTGTGGCAATATCTGCGATCGCGACCGTTCCACATTGCCAGGACTCCTTGAGTCCACACAGCAAATCTTGTCGGCGAAGTTCCCATTGCACCTCGCTGCTAAAGTCCCCCCATCGCTCGCGTCGAAAGTCAATAACGCGTCGGATCCAAGCGACAAAGCCACCTGTAGTTGGCAAGGGACTTTCAAGTCCCGAAAATTCAAGATGCGTATGGCCATTGATCAATCCGGGCAAAACGATCGAGTCTTCCAAGTCCAGATCGATTGGACCGTCGGCTTTTTTTTCGATGCCGACGATCCGTCCATCACAAACCACTAAACAACCACCGCGCATCAGACCGGCTCTTCGAGCCAACAACCAGCCAGCCCGAATCCTCCTGTTGCGGCTCCCCGCAGAATCACTCAAGCTACACTGTAGGCTCATGAAAGACGTTCCCTTTCTCCATCGCGCCTGCAATTTTTCCCAACAGGCAATCTATCAACACAGCCAATCCCTACCACGAAAAATTCATCGATTGACCTATGAACTGGAAACTCGCCACACCGTGCTTCTTTGATCGCCAACCGGCCGTGGTGGCTCGAGAATTGCTCGGAGCCAAGTTGATTCGGCGTTGGAATAACGTTCTTATCGAAGGGCTCATTGTTGAGACCGAAGCTTATCTTTCGCAAGATGATCCCGCTAGCCATTCCTTCGCAGGAGTTCGACCTCGCAATCGCTGGATGTTCGGCCCGCCAGGATCGCTTTACGTTTACACCATCCATCGACGCTTTTGCCTTAACGCCGTGACCGAAGCAACCGGAATCGGTTCGGCCGTACTGATTCGAGCCCTCCAACCGCTCAATCAAATTGAACTCTTGCAAGCCCATCGCCAACGCAACGAGCTGTACGCTCTTACCAGCGGCCCAGCCAAGATATGCGAAGCCTTACAAATCAATCTCACCCACAATGGTCTATCTCTTTGCGAACCGATTGACCTCTGGATCGAACTCCCTATCGCCGATGCGCATAACGCCTGCGTTCTCCATGAAGAGCTATGCGATAGTTATTCGTCATGCACCGCGACGTTCAACCTGCAGCAACAAATCGCTGCCACGCCACGCATTGGAATTTCAAAAGCAAAAGAGTTGCCCTTGAGATTCATTCTCACAGGCAACTCTTTTTTAAGTCGCAAAAAATAGACACACAACCTCTACCGCCGGGAACCGACGCTCAGCTGTTGTTGGTCGTTATAATATTTCGAACTTGCTCAAAGCTTCTGTTTCCTTCGCGATATCACTGCCATCGGGTGTTTCATCGGAGTCGCGTTCAAACCATTCATCTTTGAAGCGGATGTAGCCACCT
>JBIKMB010000210.1:0-9936 GCA_044359485.1 Pirellulaceae bacterium
GCCATGACTTGCCGAGCAAATTCCATTAACCTTTATGGAGACTTCAAATTCACAACGAATCGATTTCTGCTGCAACAACCTCACTCGGTGCGATTGATCTAAATTGCGATTGATCTAAATTGCGATTGATCTAAATTGCGATTCATCCAGTGCGCGATCATCTACAGCGCGATTCATCTAATGGGCGAGCCCAACTTTACCGGACCCTGTTGGTTCGAAATTGACTAGCCGGATTGACATCGGCACGCTTTTCCGAATTGCGAAACCGATTCCACCTGGACAGTTCAACACCACAAAACCGCCAATATCTTAACGAGTTTTCCCTATCTTGAAAGGGCAAAACCCCCCCTATCTAGATTGCGAATTTCGCAGGGGTTGCCGAAATAAAAACCGAGACAGTGTACTAACGTTCTATTTTTTTCAAAATGCTTTGCAAAAGGTCCTTCAGCTCGCGATCCGCTTCATGCACCCTTAACTCGCGAATCATCATCGCGATCTCAGGATCCGCCACGCTTCCCAAACCCTGGATCGCAACTCGACGCACCTCGCGATCCTCATTCTGCGCCATCCAAATATACCACCGCGAAGGGTCGGCAATCTCCATCCGAGGAAGCTCTAACAGCAGTTTGATTCTGGACGCGGAATCCCCGCGAACCAAACTTGTTGCCAACGCGATCTCCACATCACTCAAACCCCGCTCATCCAATTCTCGTACGGCAGCTGCCTGCTCACCAATGTTCTCTGACTTCAGCAGTTCAAACAACTCCAGGACATCCTTCTGCTTTAAGGCAACATCCAACTCGGGCGACCTGGCATCGATGCGTTGTATCTTTTCTTCCCAGCGTTTCGATTCTTCTGCTGTTCCGCTTCTCACCGCTCCGCTCGCCAAGCCATTTTCCAGCCCGCCGCGGGCGGCTCTTCCCGCGGTCGGTGCTTGGCCTGCCTCAGCTGTCAGATCCGGCTCAGACAACTGGGGTGACTCCGACGTTTCGGATGGAAGTGAAGTGTATTGCGATTGAACACCCCGAGGCGAATTGGAAATCACGGTTCCAACACTGCGACGACTCTTCGGAATGACTTGAATCCGAGCCATCGGTTCATCCGTGGTTTGTACTTGTTTCAAGTCACCAAACCTTACACCGGATTCCTCACCCGCGGCTGCATCGCCGGCGACTTCCGGGACAATCGGAGTAGCAGAACCCTCGTATTCGATGGCACGCACCGTTCCACCGCCACTGGAAACAATACTGCTTGAACCGACTGTTGAACTCCCAACCGTTGCGACGAGATCCTTGCTATCGCTCGGGCTCTTTGCGGGAGATGAAGCCGGAGCCTCTACACCGGTTGCCGAACCGGTTGCTCCGCGCAGCGGTTCCATCTCTTGTTCCCATTGGTAGTTTTCCAGGACGGCCCAAGTGTCCAGCCGCGCTGATGCCCAACGCAATCGGTCTTCCTGCTGCGGATCGCCCTGAGATTTATAGGTTGTGTAAATCGCACTTGCCAATTGACAGCCAAATCGTCTCGATTCGCCATTCCACTGACCAGCTGTCTTACGCAATTGGCCGGCCAACGCACTAACCCAATCGCTTTGAATTAATTCTTCGGTGGTCATACCGTCGAGTCGGCTTTTCAAAACTTGGTAAGCCACCCCTGAGATCTCGATTCGCGAATCCGCCAGCGCATCCACAACGACCGCTAAGCCTTCTTTATCCAGCGACAGCAAATTCTCCGCAGCCAATCCTGCTTGATCGGCCGTAGGAGCCTCGAACAGTTGTTGCTTGAGCTGGTAACAGAGCCAAATCGGAGAAGCGTATTGATAGAGGGCGACCATACTTCCCGCAAAAATCAGCAGCAGAAGCGTTGCACTCCATGGAAAACCTTTTCGGGGCGGTACTAATTCCGAGCCGAAAATTCGATCCACTTTAAGCTGGGGTTTCGTTCGTTGCATCGCTTTTGTCTATCCCTGACCCATCGTCATCTTGCGAATTCCAATACGCACGGTGATCTTTCCCCGCGGAGACCTGACTCTCGCCCCAAGAGAGGCCTAAGAATCATGTCCGCGCTGGCGAGCGAACTTTCCCTGTTCCCTCAGGTCCTATTCATCCTTTTTTCTGGCTTCTGACTCAAGATCAGTTCTCCAAATGCCGGCACCTTTTTCCAGGTCGTCAAAAACCACCCAAACTAACGACGTATTGGAAGCAACTTTTAAGACTCTTCGAATTTCTCTCCAAACGTGGACGAACGAAATCCGAAATAACAGTGACAGCGGATATTTCCGACACGTGGAAATCAGAAACTTCACCCATTACTCTGGAAACGCTCATGAGCTTGATCCAACCAGTGGATGGGGCACACCATTCGAGAGAGCCTATTAACGTGCTAGCATCGAAGGGTTGGAGACAAGTCACAGCGCATTGGTTTGTGACCCATTTGTGTTTGCTAGCTATCACTGCGATACCCGCAGTCGGCAGGGGAGAAGAGACGCTGCCCAGCCATGAGAAACTGGCGGAAACCGTCGCCAAAATTCCCTTTCAGGAACTAAATCAAGAAGCTCGCCAGAAAATTAACAGTGTACTGGATAAGCCGAGTTTTTCACGACGTTTGCCGTCAGCCTCAATTCCCTGCGACCATGAGTTGTTTCTCTTTTTGGTGAGACATCCTGAAGTTTTGGTCAACATTTGGGATGTGATGCAAATCACCAAGGTCGAACTTCTGCGTGTTGCCGATTTTGAATTTCGCGGCAACGATGGAGCAGGAACAACTTGCCAGTCCGAATTGATCTACGGAACACCCAATCTGCATATTTATTATGGCACGGGCGTTTACTCGGGATCCTTGGCGGCTCGTGACGTTAGCGGCCGTTGCCTTTGTGTTCTCCGCAGCGTGACCGGACAAGACTCTTCTGGTAATCCAACGATTGGCAGCCAAATGGACATCTACATGAAGCTCGATAGTTTCGGCGCCGACTTGGTTACTCGAACGTTGGCCCCGGTGGTTGGCAAAACAGCAGACAGCAATTTCCGCGAAACGGCACATTTTATTTCGCAACTTTCGCAGGTCTGCGAAAACAATCCGACAGCCGTTCAAGACATGGCACAAAGGTTAACAAAGGTGCAGCCGGAGGTTCGGCAGAAGTTTTCTCAATGCGCTTTACAAGTAGCTCTGCGAGCCGCCGGCTCGCTCGATCCTTCGATCGAGTCGCAGCGAAAGAGCAATGCAATTTTGCTTGATGCCGATCAAGACCCTCTGCGGGGACTCGATGCGAAGGCTCGCATTCCGGAAAAGCCTGAAATAATCATGAAGCGTTGACTCGGTCTTTGGCCAATTGCTGCATGCCTCGCAAATCCAACTTGCCTGTCCCAAGTACCGGAATTTGTTCGACTTCAAAGAAGCTATCCTCTCCGGGAATGTAAAGGTTGGGTAGTCCTTCACTTTGAAGACGCTTGTTGATCTCGCCGGGTGTCATCGATAATTTGGTGTGCAATACAATCAAGCGCTCACCTCGTTTTGGATCCGGGACAGCCGTAATCACTGCTTGAGCGCCATTGGATTCACTATCCCCTTGAACACCCAAGATTTTGTTGATGGTTTCCTCGATTTGAATATGCGGTACCATTTCACCGCCGATCTTCGAAAATCGACTTTGGCGTCCCGTGATATGAATGAAGCCTTCTGGATCCAAAAAGGCCACATCACCCGTTTCATACCAACCATCCTTAAGCACCTTGGCAGTTAGGTCTTCACGGTGCAAGTAGCCTTTCATCACATTGGGACCTTTGATTTGCAGCATACCGGATTCTCCGACGGGCATAATCTTGGTCGGATCATCGAGCGACACAATTCGGGCTTGAACCTCGATGACCGGACGACCAACGCTCCCCTCGCGCAAGCCCGCGTTGGTACCAGATCGATCGCGGGTCGGCGGAATATTGACCGAAACCAAAGGACTCAACTCCGTGGTGCCATAGCCTTCGACAGGGCGAATATGAAACCGCTCCTCAAATGCATCGCTTACGCTCACCGGTAGCTTTTCCGCTCCGGCAATCACCACCTGCAATTTCTCAAACTGCTTCGGCTCCACACGCCGAACATAATTCGTCAAAAAGGTCGGCGTTGCCAACAGTACCGTCGCCCCATACTGCTCACACATTTTGCCAACCTGTCGCGCCTCGAGCGGGTTGAAGTGATATATGCCGCAGGGCGGAAGGGCTTGAACAGCCCATAGGGTCACGGTGTAACCAAACGAATGGAAAAAAGGTAGTATACCCATCACCACATCATCATCGTTCAGTCCAACGCACTCACCAATCGCGGTAACGTTGTGGTTGATGTTTCCATAGGTCAGCACAACTCCCTTTGGCACACCAGTAGAACCTGATGTGAAAATCACCGTGAGCGGCTCATCGACCTTATGTTTGGTTAATCCGTACCATTGATCGAGGATCGATGCGGGAACGAACTTAGCCGCTGCGGCGCACACCACTTTATCCAACAGCGTCACCGCTTCTTTGAAATCTTCCAGATAGATCAGCTCGGCATTCAGATTAAAACTCATCTTTTCCATGAAACGACGGCTGGTAATCACATGCTTGATGCCTGCTAATTTAATGCACTCATTGAGCACATCAGATGTCACGGTGTAATTCAGATTGACCGAAACGCGCCCGCACATCGCAATCGCCACATTGGCAAGGGTGGATGCGGCACTCGGAGGCAGAAGTAGTCCAACGTATTGCTCATCGGGAGCGATGACTTTTCGCAGCAGCAATCGCCTCAATATCAGGGTCCGGATCAAAGCATGCGTACCGCTCACCTCAGTCCCCATCGAATCGGCAATCTTTAGTCGAGAACCACGGCGTTTCCATTCGCGAATGACTCGTTGCGTCACAAACATCGAACTGTTGGAGCTCGCCTTCGACATTGATATTACTCCCGTTGCTTATAGGCTGGACGATATAGGCTGGACGATTATTGCAGACCAATAGGATGGCTGTTCAGGATAAGCTAGACATGATTGACATACGTGGAACTTAAATCGGGCTGCCGCCAAGTTGCGGCGCCGGCCGGCCGCCCGTTCAACGTTATTTAAACGCAATCAAATAACGCGGACGCTCGTCCACCTTCAATCACAATAACTTAACAACTTGTTGCTGAGAAGATTGCTATTGTTTCCTGGAGCGATCTCCGTCTACAAGGGAGGTCAAGGGAGAAGTCCTGCCAAGCCTGCTAGGCAAACACTTGGGGGAGACGCCCAACCTCAAGAACGAGAGAATGGCCAAGAAAGGGGAATTCCATGGATCGAATCGGCAGTTTTTTAATCGGATTGGTCGTTGGCGGGGTCGGTTTGCACATCGCTAGCAACTTTTATATCGTCCGATCCGATAATGGAACCCACCTGATCCCAAAGTTGACGGCGAAACTAGAAAATCCATATCATGACGTCAGAAAATATGGCCCAGAGCAGTGGAAGTCCAACCACGACCTAGCCAGGGCCCTTCAGAAAGCCGTGCATCGAAACAATTAAGCCACTTTCCTGCCAATTGCCCAGCGACTGCTAGACCGACAACCAACTGCGCGGCAAAGCGCTTTGGGCCAAACAGCGAAGCATCGCGGTAAGAATTTTGCCCTTTAGCGTGTGCCAGCCACTGCGGTTGCCGCCCCGGCCACATCGCGAGCACCAGGTATGGCCGAGCCGCGGTAGTGACGGCGACGCACCGTATTACCATAGAAATGCAGCGGTCGATACGGACGCTCAAGAATGGGTGTATTCTGAAGCTTCTCTCGTTCCTCTCCTCGAGCGATCACATTCCGTTGCCAACTCGGCTCGCTCGCAGAGCTTGTATCACCGGCATTTAAACTCAAGATTGCGATAGCGACAAGCCACCCAACGCCAACACCTTGATGCGTCATTGATCTATCCTCCCAAGCTTTCCTTCTGATCAAACCACTGCGGATCGCGGTTCGTCGAAAAGCTACCCCATCAACTGCATAGTGTCCAATCGAAAGAAAAGAGGGGAGAAAAAAAACCGTATTCTTTCCCCCCGCAAATTCTTTTTCTGCGCTACATTCTCGTTAATCCTTCGAATCGTTGTTTGCGTTCAGAATTTCGGACTCATCGATCTTTTCGTCACGGTTTTTGTCAAGTCTTTCGAAGATCGCGTGCCAACGTTCGGGAACTTCACTGCGTTCCAGTAGTTTATCACTGTTTTTATCCCATCGTTTTGCGGCAGCTTGAATCATCTCAACGGGAACTCGAGGAGCTTTGGATTTGGACTCCCTTTCAGCCGAGCGTTTAATGGCCAGATCAAAATAACCGATCATCATCTCTTCGTAGGTTTGGTCTCCCCACCGCACTCGCGCCGACGGATCTGGGTTATTGAGATTCTCCTCAGAATTATCAAAAACGGCTTCGCAATACATTTTCGATCCTGCTTCCACTCTGAGCGGTTCCTGCAAGCGATATGCTGTTTGCCAATTGAAATCATAATTGGGAACATCCAGCAAAATATCTCGTGTCCCATCCGGCTTAAGAAGTGTGTAACGGAATGCTTTGCCCCTCAAATGCATGTGAGGGCTCATCAGCAGCAATTCGCTGTCGGGCAATTGCTCTGGAGTAGTGGCATCGGTTTTGTAATTCGCATCGCCCGGCGGAATATTCAAGCGAACTTGGACCGCGCTGGTGGTCACAATCTCATACTGAATGGAATCCGCTTCAGCGAAGATCATTCCAAGTTTTGTCAAATCCTCTTGCGGAGTTCCGATCGGAGTGTAGTGAACCTGAAACACCAGTTCGCTACCCGCCGGTATGCGTTTTGCCAGCCCATCCGGGTACGGTGCGACTCGAGTGCCCGGCACATAACCCACCAGAAAACCTCGATCACCTTCCAGCCCCTGGAAGCTACCTTTTTCGCGTACGAAGACAAGCACATGATGCACAACGGCTCGATTACTCGGCTGAATCTCGGCCGCTTTTAGCCACTTATCTTCCTTGAAACCGGGATCGACGCGGAAGTATTGATAACGAACATCACCGCGAGCCGGAACCTGAAAGGGCTTATCCGCCATTTGCACAACCAGATCTGGAGCTTTGGGCAATTGCCAACCTTCGGTATATTTTGTCGGCTCTGGCAAATCCTTGCGGTCGCCTTCCGGAGCACCTGCGGCCACCCACTGATCGATCAGCTTAATCTCTTGTTCGGAAAGCGAGCGATCATTGACGAATTTGCCGTGGTGAGGCGAAGCATGCCAAGGGGGCATACGGCCATCGTGAATCACTTCTTGAATCATCTCGGCCCAACCGGCTACCTCTTCGTAGTTGGTCAGATCCATCGGTCCAATCTCGCCCGCTCGGTGGCATTCAATGCACCTCGCTTGCAAGATCCGAATAATTTGATTGCTAAATGTAACTTCCGACTGGGCCGAATCGCTAGACGCAGAACGTTTACGGCCGATTCGACATCCCGTAGCGGGTTGATGAGGAGTGCTGACCTTTCCACCAGCCAAGAGTTCATCGATCGCCGCGGTCAAATCGCGAGCTTCCGCTGTGGGCTTCATGTAGCCGACACCAAATTGATCATCGATGCGACCGTAGTAACAGACCGCACGCTTGGAATCTAAGACAAACACTTCCGGAGTACGGGTCGCTCCAAAATGTTCGGCAATTTTTCCATCCGGATCCTTCAGCAACGGGAACTCGATATTCTGTCTGCGAGCAAACGCGCCGATCTCTTCCAATGAGTCTTGAACGTTGGAGTTAACCCCGATCAGTTCCAAACCTTCACTCTTGTATTTCTCGCGAATCTCCGCCAGTCGCACTGAATATTGTTTAACCAGTGGACATTCGGTTCCCAAAAAGGCAACCACCAAGACTTTGCGATCCTGGAAATCCTGAAGTTGATGCTCGCGTCCCTGCCAGTCGACAGCATTAAGCTCCGTAATCGTGCGATTCAAAACCGGTGTCGCAGCTTGGCTCTCTTCCCCCCTCACATTGCCAACGATCCCCAACGCGAAGATTCCGCCCATCACAATCTTGAATCCCAGAGTCCATCGGAAAAAATGCAACATGAATGCTGGCCCGTTCATAATCAGTCCCAAAAACATCTACCGAATTCCACGATGATGATAACCCTGCACACTGGCTAAAGTTGCAAAGGTTCCATGAAAGCGCTGCAAAAAATTGCCCCAAATTGAACCGCGACGAACGCGGCGCAACAACAACCCCACTTATGAGATCATCGCCTCAGCTTTTGGCATCGAAAAATCACGCAAATCGTCCACTGCTACTGTTTTCGGAAACCAAATCGTTAAGGATCCACTCCAATGCCTGCACTTGCAGGGCCAAGGCCAGACTTGGCATACCGCGACCATCCTTGACAACCTGAGAAGGCAAGAGCGGTAGATGGATAAAACCGACAGCATCAGGCCTGCCCAGTTCATGCTGCCACACATGCGATAAGTACATCGCCGCGTTGCAGAGGAATGTTCCAGCATGATAGGAAATCTGGGTAGGGATACCCAATTGCTGTAAATGATGCGACCAGTAAGCAAGCGGTAGGTGCGACCGGTACGCCATGACGCCTCCCGCGATTAATGGGGGTAGATCCGACCCGCTGACCTCGGTTCTTCCCGCCACATTGACCGCCAAGGCCTCCAGCCGAATGTGGCTCGATCCGGGAGCTTGTCCCAAATGTAGAACGACGTCAAAATCCTTCTCTAAATCCTGTCTCAGCCTTGACTTAAGCAAATCAAAATCCACCGGATATCGGCGGGTGGTAATCCTCGGATCGCTGGCCCGCGTGCGCAAATACTCCATCAACACGAGCCAGCTCGCATTCTCGCTCCACACCTCATACGGTTCGAAGGCTGTCAACAAAATCTTGACCACTCAAAGAATCTCCTCGGTTTGGGTCGCGGCCCATTCTAGTATTTCGCGCTAGCTCGAAGTACGATACCGAGTATCCTACCTTATTCCCTTGCGGTATTCCTCCCAAGTCGCCGATCTTTTCGGAAACGTACTTTTCGGAAGAGCCGAACGTTTCGAAATCGCTTTGAACTCCACCTAAACTCCTGGTCCTGAATCGTAAGTTCGATGGTAAATGTATCATAGTTGAGGTGGTCACCGGAAAACCGTCAGCCCGTCGTTTCGTTACCCCGATAGACCATCAAGCCGACTCCCAATTCGACAACACAGAGTTCCCGCCATGAAACTGTTCCAAACGCTGATCCAACACTTGGTTGTTCCCGTTCTTTTGCTCAGTTGTTCGGCAATCTTGCCTGCTCAGGACCTGTTTCCGGACAAAGCATTGGAAGCGGCTGTTCGGGCAGAAGTTTTTGCCAAGCGATACAACCAGGAACCGTTGACGATCGACGATGTGAAAACGATTTCGCAAGTCGTCGGGAAAGGGAAGGGGATTACCAATCTGGAAGGGCTGCAACATTGTGCCGCGGTGATGTTGATCGATTTGGAGAACAACCAAATCGCCGATTTAACTCCGATCAAAGATCTTAAATTGGTCCAGTCGCTAACTTTGGCCGGTAATAAAATCGAATCGATCGCACCGCTGGAAAATTTTATCAAACTTCAATATCTCGACGTTTCGCGCAATGCGATAAAGGACATTGCCCCGCTGACCAAAATGGAAAACATGCGCTCACTCTACTTGAGCCAAAATTCCATTGAGTCATTAGCTCCGATCGCTGGCCTGAAAAAAGTGTGGACACTCTACGTCGCCGCCAATCCGATCGCCGATTTCGCGCCGGTGAGCCAATTGAAATGGCTCAGTTCGTTTGATGCCAAAGGTTGCAATATTAGCGACTTGAGCTTCCTGAAGCCGTTGACCGAACTGAGTTACGTCATGTTGGCCGAGAATAAAATCAGTGATTTGGGTGTTCTGGTCGAGATGGCTCAAGCGGATGCGGCCGGCGCAAAGCGCTTTG
>JBIKMB010000420.1:0-2794 GCA_044359485.1 Pirellulaceae bacterium
GAATATGGAAAGTGAATGGAGCATATCGCAGTCCTTCTGAAGAGTAGGACGGAATCCATCTATCACTTTTGACGTACAAATGTACGTAAAGGCTTTTGAATGCTGACGAAGTGGCTTTGTCGACGGTTTAGGGACTTGTCGATTTTGGACTCTATCTCTTTGCCAATTTCAAGAAAGTCATCCAATTGGATATAAGGTAATAGTCAAGTCGGACGGCTAAATCGAATAGAAACTCCCTGCTGGTACCATTATTGCAATTAAGAAATGCAAATACTTCCACTAGAATTTGGAGCAGAGAGTTCTCGCAATCGGTTGCGTCTTGCCGGGAATCGACGGTGTACTTAAAATGCGAGACGAATCAGCGTTTTATCGAAGGCACCATTACTTTCCTGGGAATGAACGCATGTTGTTTTTCCGAATTGCGACTCGATTTGCGTTTTGCGCAGTGTGCCTATGGAGCAGTGTTTTCGCCCTAGGTGCAGATTATATCGTGGTAGTCTCGAAGGCGACGCATAGTGATTCTGAATGGAGCAAGGTGGTCGAGGAACTTGTCGCCAAACATCAAGCGGAAGTGTTCGTCTACGAGAGGCATATTAGCGAGTCGCTGCCCGTATTACGTAAGACATTCCCCCGCTACGCCTGTTTCGTGGCGACGAGCAAGGAAGCAAGCCGGCAAATGGTCGCCGATGTGCATCGATTGACTCGCACGCTCGACGACGATCCCTATGCCGACGTGTTTTGGGGCATTCTGACAGGCTATGATGCCGCCAACGCGCTGGCGATCGCTAAGGAACGCGAACCACTGGTAATCAAACGCGTGGCCTCAGGTACGGAGCTGGCGATGGACCGGGTCACCGAAGGGGTGTGGTACTGCGAGCTGAAAAAGAATCGCATGGTTCGTAAATCACCCGGCGGCGAGGCGAAGCAGTCTCAGGGGCCCAGTGACACAACGCAGGCCCTTGCTGCGACGCTAACCGAGTATAAGGCCGATTTGTTTGTCACCTCTGGTCACGCAAGCGAACGCAATTGGGAGATTGGCTTTCGCTATCGCAATGGAGAATTTCAATCCTTGGCTGGCAAGCTGTTTGGCGTTGATACCATGGGGAACAAGATTCCGATTTTGTCGGCCAATCCCAAGGTTTACTTGCCGATCGGAAACTGTTCTATGGGGCATATCGATGGTCCTGACGCGATGGCGTTGGCGTTTATGAACAGTGCTGGTGTGCGGCAAATGATGGGCTACACGGTACCCACTTGGTACGGCTATGGAGGCTGGGGGTGTTTGGATTACTTCGTTGAGCAACCGGGGCGTTACACATTCGTCGAGGCGTTCTTCGCCAATCAGCACGCGCTGATTGACCGTTTGGAAACGAACTTTCCTGACATTGCCAGGCTCGATACAACGCCGGGCTCGATGCCGCCAAGAGACTTCACTCTCTCGGATGCAGCCAAGAAGGCTGGCTTCTCCATTCATGCTGGCCTTGGCTTGTTGCATGATCGCGATGTGGTGGCGTTATATGGCGATCCTGCTTGGAGGGCGACGTTGGCACCAGGCAAACTGTCGTATGAGCAAACGCTGACAGAAGTCGCACTGGGTGTCTTTGCATTGGAGATTAAACCGCTGTTACGCGAAAAGTCATTTGAACCTGTGAATCAAAATGGCTCGGAGCGTGGGTGGCGACCCTTTATACATTTTTTTCCACAGCGGCTAAAAGACATCGAGATTATTTCTGGGCAGGAGTTCTCGCCGGTGATTACCGACAATTTCGTGCTCGTTCCCAATCCTAAGGTTTGCGATGTGAGCAAGACCTATCGCGTGGAATTTAGGGCGACCTGCGTCGCTCCGCAGCCTTCATCGAGATGATATAAGTTCCAGTTGTGAACCATCGTCTTGTTGTACCTCAGGCTGGTCACCACTGTTCGCAGGGCCTATGAAGCGACAGGGGACAACTTCGAGAAGGGGCTGGCGAACGGTCAAATCATTTATGATTGAGTCAATTCAAGTGAGCATCTTTGGAAAAAACTTGGTGGGAGATACTGCGTTACTCTCTCTGGGGATTCCGAGCCTTATCATATCTCTCTAGATGGACGGAAGTGTCTGTCGCAGCCTGTGTGGTGTAAGGGCAAGTGGGAATCCGAAATAGCTCCATGCACACGATGGGGTGCAATGTGTGCTTGGGCGATAACAGTAACTGTCGCTGCCACCCGATCGAATAGAGTGGTGGCTGATTTCCAACTGAATACCATGCCGCATAATAACTAGGTCTTAGTCGTTGTGCTAGGTTTTCAGGTCCTCGATGTACCCGAGGAGATTCTCGAAGTGGAAAGCTATTGGGCGATAGAGCATAACATCCTTCATGCAAAGAACGAGTTGATGTTTGAAGCTCAGTTATGGGATCGATATTAACTGTCCCCCTTTTATTACCTGCAAATGCAAACTCTGTGGCCATCCAGCTTTTTGTGTTGGTGAATTCAGTGCCGTCGAGTTGATTCAAATGCCAAGTTGCAGTAAGCTCCTGGGGTCCGGTTTCGCAGCCTCACTGGTTGTGGTTGTCTGGGATGCGATGACCTCTCCACGTTCGTCCATCCATGTGAATGACTGAATGTAGAAATCTTCACCTTCCGTCATGTTGAACTGTAATAAGGGTTTGTTGCCCTGGTAAACGGTTCCGGTGCTTACATTGAATTTCCCGACCACTTCCGTGTTCGTGAGGCCCCTCCGTCCTAATGCATCATACGTATGAGATGTGAAAACAGGAGTCGCGGATTGCTGAGTGAATGTCTCGGTTGGAAT
>JBIKMB010000421.1:0-2792 GCA_044359485.1 Pirellulaceae bacterium
AACATCTCAGCAAGCTCAGTGTTGCGGCCTTCTGCTCTCAGAACTCGATTTCCGTCCCATCATTCTACCAATGGCGACAGAAATTGCAGCCGCCACAATCTTCTGTTACTTCGCAGACGTTGGTGCCCGTTCGAATCGTACCGACCGCAACGCCTGTTTCCGAGCAGCCTATTCAAATCATGACGCCCAGCGGTTTTTCCATTCGCTGCAACATGTCAGTCGACGCTCGAAAACTCAAGCAAATCATCGAAGCCATTGAAGTGGCAGAGCGAGGTGATGCGTGTTAAGTATCTCGTGAGAGTTCGGTAAACGCTATCTTGATTTTGGCGAGAAGCCTACTTTCGCTTTCGCCGCTTGAGCACTTCTTTCCGCTTTCGCTTCTCCCGACAAATCGCGTCGATATCGCCTCTTCCTTCGCTCGGGCCCTGGAAGTCCAGCGGTGGAGGCGTAGGGATGCATACCAGCTAACCCGGCCTGCCAGCGATAGTATTGTTTCGCCATTGATAGTACTGTTTGTCCTCCGCGACCTCACACTTCTCGGTTAAGCCAGCAGCGCCCTTACGACGTTGCCGCGAACATCGGTCAAGCGGTAGTCCCTGCCTTGAACGCGGAAGGTGAGCCGCTCATGGTCGATACCCAGCAAGTGCAACATCGTGGCGTGTAGATCATGAACCTCGACCGGGTTCTCGACAATGTTGTAAGAAAAGTCGTCCGTAGTGCCATAGCTGATGCCGGGCTTGACGCCGCCGCCTGCCATCCAGATTGAGAAACATCGCGGATGGTGGTCGCGGCCGTATTTGTCAAGCTTGAGATCTCCCTGGCAATAGATCGTGCGGCCAAATTCCCCGCCCCAAACGACCAGTGTCTCGTCGAGCAATCCGCGCGCATCGAGGTCTTTGATTAATGCCGCTGACGCTTGATCGGTGTCATAACATTGAAAGCGGATGTCCCTTGGTAAATTCCCATGCTGATCCCATCCGATGTGGAATAATTGCACGAAGCGCACGCCGCGCTCGACAAGCCGCCTAGCCAGCAGACATTGCGACGCGTAAGTTCCTGGCTTGGTTACCTCAGGTCCGTAGAGGTCAAAAATATGCTGCGGCTCGTCGGAAATGTTCGTCAACTCTGGCACCGAGGCCTGCATCCGAAACGCTTGTTCGTACTGAGCAATACGCGTCGCAATTTCCGGATCACCAACACTCTCCAGTCGCTCGCGATTGAGCCTGCCCAGATCGTCAAGCATTTCGCGTTTTAGGTCCCTTGAGAATCCAGGAGGGTCATTCAAGTAGAGAACTGGGTCGCTGGAACCACGGAATTTGACTCCTTGATGAGTTGTAGGCAGGAAACCGCTGCCCCACAATCGGTCGGCTAGCGGTTGGACCGCCCCCTTACCGCGCGAGGTCATCGCGACAAATGCAGGAAGATCTTCGTTACCCTTGCCGAGACCGTAACTCGCCCAGGCACCCATGCTTGGCCGGCCCGAGATCTGCGACCCGGTCTGAAAAAACGTCATTGCTGGATCGTGATTGATCGCTTGAGTCACCATCGACTTGACGACGCATATCTTGTCGGCAATGCTCGCTGTGTGCGGTAGCAGTTCGCTGAACCACTGCCCGCTCTTGCCGTGCTGTTTGAATTGGAACATCGAAGGCGCGATCGGAAACCGCTTCTGCCCCGAGGTCATTGTTGTGATGCGCTGGCCCATGCGAACACTGTCAGGAATGTCTTTATCAAAGTACTCCATCATTTTTGGCTTGGGATCGAAAAGATCCATCTGCGAAGGGCCACCGCTCTGAAATAGAAAGATGACACGCTTGGCCTTGGGAGCAAAATGAGGAATTCCAGGGAGTCCTTCACCAGCGGCGACACTGTTTGTGCCGAGCATGTTTGTACTGAGCATCGAAGATAATGCAAACGCTCCCATGCCGGTGACACTCTTGAGGAGCAACTCGCGGCGACCAAGATCCAGTGCGGGATGAACGCTGCTTTGCGGTACAAATAAGCGAGAGTCAGCTTGAGTCATCATAGTGTGGTAGGGTTCACTCGAGAGTGATCGCCTCATCAAGGTTCAGAATGGTCAGTGCAACAACGGTAAACGCTGCGAGCTGGTGCGTAGGAATCGAATCGTCTCTCGAGGATTCGCCGTTACCCAGCAATTTGACAGCCTCCTCGGGTTTGCCGGAAAACCTCTCGATATATCGAACTGCCGCCTTCACGAGCACATCCAACTCATCCATGTTCGGTTCCCGGCCCAAAACGAGTCGCCAGCCGAAGTTGATCCGGCTTGCATTGGTCTCCCCTCCTTCACGGATCATCCGTTGAGCTAATTGACGCGCGGCCTCGACAAAGGTGACGTCGTTCTGAAGATTGAGCGCTTGCATCGGTGTATTTGTCGTATCGATGCGAACTCTACAAGCTTCTCGACCACCTCCGTCAAAAATCGAAAGCTGCGGTGGTGCAACGGTACGTTTCCAAAATGTGTAGAGACTCCGTCTGTAAAGACTCTCGCCGTGATCCTGCTCGTAGAAGTCGATCGTTGTCTTGCCATTTCCAAAGGAAAGCTCTTCCCATAGCCCGTCCGGTTGATAAGGCTTCACCGCTGCGCCGCCCTGGCGTTCCGAAAGAAGGCCCGACACCAGCAACGCTTGGTCTCGAATCGCCGCACCGCTGAGCCTCATGCGGGGACCTCGCGATAGGAGTCGATTCATCGGATCGGTCGAGGCGACCTTGGTATCGACCTTGGACGACTGGCGGAACGTCGCGCTTGTGACGATCAGCCGGTGCATGGCCTT
>JBIKMB010000422.1:0-2790 GCA_044359485.1 Pirellulaceae bacterium
CTTGGTAGAGGCGAGCGGCAGAAGCATGCGCGTGCGCATTTTCTTTCCAGATGAAGTGTTTCATCTTTATCAGGTAAGGAGAGTCCTAGAACTGGAAGCAGTGCGTTTGGCTTTCGGAAAGTTGACGGCGGACGATTTTGCGTGGTTGGATTCGTGCGATCCTGGTCCTTTCAATGATTCGCCCGACTATAGCCTTGCCGCCCAAAAATTCGATCTCGAATTGCATCGCACGATTGCGGAGCGATCGGGAAATCCGTTGCTCGCCCATAAGGTTCGCAAATTGCATGATAGGGTGCAGTTGGTCTGTAGGCCAACTTGGCAACGCGTGGTTGAACATCGAGAAATCATCGCTGCCTTGAAAGGTGTCTATCTTGAGGGTGCTATCCAAGCGATGGCGCGTCATCTCGATACGGCCCTCGAGTCGCAGCAGAAAAACGCCAAAGAAAATTTTAAAGCGTAATTTTTTGCCAAGCCAAATCGCTTGTAATGAACGCCAAGGAAAATTCCCACTAAAAACTCTTAGGTCTTCCAAGATGAGAATTCTTAGTTTGAGTTTGTTGATTGTGGCGATGACTGTTTTCACCGGTTGCAATCGAACCATCGAGGGGCGATTACCAACCTACAAGGTCGTTGGTACCATCAAATACGCCGGCAAGCCGCTGGACAATGCAGACATCATTTTGCAGTTTGCTCAACATGATAAGGCAAGTTTTGCAAGAACCAATTCGGCTGGCGAGTTTAGTTTGGGAACTTATGAAGCAAATGATGGAGCGTTGGCAGGTGAGGCTCTGATTACGGTAACAAAATGGGAACAGTTGCCGATGAGCAATGCGCTTGTTGCTGGTGATCCGGGATACGATCCGAGCAAGGCATATGTCGCGGAGAAGGAGCCAAAGCTATTAGTTCCACAAAAGTATACCAATTTTAAAACTTCCGGTTTAAAGGTCATCATTGAGCCTAGTAAAACAAATCCTCCATTGAATCTAGAGCTCAACGATTGATTGTTGGACGGTCGTGCGATTGTGTTGGGGGACGACGGATTTTATGGCATTTTTTCCTCTCTATGTGAGATAATAAGATGTTGATTCGACGAAAAAAAGGTTTCACACTCGTTGAGTTGTTAGTTGTTATTGCCATTATTGGTTTATTGGTTGGCTTATTGTTGCCTGCCGTACAGGCCGCAAGAGAAGCGGCTCGTAGGATGGGTTGTTCGAATAACATCAAGCAGCTTGGACTCGCCCTGCATAATTACGAATTAACCTACAAATCTTTTCCATCGCGTAGCAACGGAACGCAACGCGGGCCAATCAACAATGGAGGAAGGCGATCGGGCATTATTGGATTGCTGCCTTTCATTGAGCAGGCGGCTTTTTTTCAACAAATTGAGGCAGGCGATCCAACCAAAACTCCACCTATCCCACCGGGTGGTACTTTCCCTTGGGCTCCTGTCGGGACCGGTCCAACGCAGACAATGATGTATGTGCAGCGTTTCGGTACGCTTCAATGTCCAAGCGAGCCAGCATCGCCCGATCAGATGGATGGTGGCCGTGGCATTAATAACTATGCATTCTGCTCAGGTGATACACTAATCAGTGTGGGTACCACAGGCTCGGGTATGTTCTTCCGTTTTGGTACGGTTCGTCTGCAAGACGTTACGGATGGGCTCAGTAACACCATTGCTATGTCGGAACGCGTAGCTGCAAACTTCCGACCCGGTGAACGAACTAATCCCACGATTCGAGAAGCTTCCCTGCTAAATGTGGTTCTTCTAGGTGCGGGAAGTCCTGCAAACTGTTTAGCAGCAACTGCTTCGGTTACTGCGGGAGATCGCTATTTGCCAGTTGCCTCGCCAAACTTAAAAGGTAGGTTCAGTTCGATTTGGATGGATGGTCAAGTTGAAAATGTTGGCTTTAATACCGTGTTAGGACCCAATAGTCCTTCTTGCGTGAGCGGTAACAATCCTGGTTCGGACTCCCAGCACGCAGTGCTGTCGGCAAGTAGCCAGCACCCAGGTGGACTCCAAGTTCTAATGGTTGATGGCTCGGTACGTTTTGTTACCAACACGATCAACACCGGCAATCCATCTGTCAAACCAAGCTTGGGGCTTCCTTCTCCCTATGGCGTTTGGGGTGCGCTGGGTACCCGTGCAGGGGGAGAAGTAATACCGGATGGGGATTTCTAGGTAATTGACAGATTGATTCTCAATGTGCACTGAGTTTGTGCAACTGCTTTAAGATTTTGAAATATCTTGCTGCACTGACGTCGCATTGGAGCGATGTGGCTATTACGTTGGGGTTTAGTTTTCTTTGCTGCGACAGGTAGTCATGAATATACATGCGTGGCTTATCCTACTTTCCGCGGTGTGCATGGATAACATGCCGCCGCGGAAAACGGTTATTCTACCCGGCGATGTAGGAATGGAGTTCGCTTACATCGCACCCGGCGAGTTTACGATGGGAAGTCCAGTCGACGAGAGAGATCGCGATGGAGATGAAGGTCCACAGCGATCGGTCACCTTGTCCCGGGGATTTTATATAGGAGTCTATGAAGTAACTCAGCGGCAATGGATCGCCGTGATGGGAAAAAATCCGAGTGTATTTAAGCAGGAGGCTGATGGTGAAAATTCTCTCGATCGACCTGTAGACTCTGTTTCATGGAAAGATACACAAGAGTTCTGCGAACGCATGCACATGTTAGGATTGGGGCGATTCCGACTACCGACAGAGGCAGAGTGGGAGTTCGCAGCTCGTGCAGGAACAACATCCCCGTTTTCATTTGAAGGCGATGTTC
>JBIKMB010000423.1:0-2789 GCA_044359485.1 Pirellulaceae bacterium
TCGAAAGCCGCAACAGCTAGGCGATACTTCTCGCAGCCTAATGGTGTAGCGTTAGCCATTTTTGCACAAAATTTAGGCTTTTGAGATCACCTAGCAGCACTGACTTCACCTAACTTGCCGGGGCTTGCTTCGGGTATACCGAGAATACTATGCTAACGAGTCGTCTCTATCCACTCCTGCCAACTACAGAGGCTCGCACCATGTTGATCCACACTCGCTTATTTTTCATTATGCTCGGCGTCCTGGGTAGCTTATCGGTCGATTCGGTTGCAATCGCTCAAGGTACAGCGCCTTCCGAGAACGCGGCTTTGCCTAAAGCCTTCGTCGATGGCGAGGGGCTGGGTTGGCGAACCTTGCACAAAGATGATTTCGTGAATGTCAATTGCGCGGAAGATACTTGGACTTGGCCCGAAGGTGAGATCCACTGTACCGGGAAGCCGGTCGGCGTCGTTCGCTCTGTAAAACCGTATAAGAATTTTGAATTGGTGGTCCAGTGGAAACATCTTAAGGAAGGTGGAAACTCGGGCGTTTTTCTATGGGCACCCAAAGAACCGCTAGATGCATTAAAGCCTGGTCAACTCCCCCGCGGTATTGAGGTTCAAGTTTTGGACCATGGCTATGCCGAACAATACAAAAAGCAAACGGGTAAGGACTCCGATTGGTTCACAACCAATGGGGATGTTTTTCCAGTCGGTACCAAAATGACTCCATTCCCTCCAGTGGCTCCTAACGGGGAACGAAGTTTTCCACGCAAGAACTTGAGCTTGGGAGTTGGGCAATGGAATCATTATTACGTACGGGCGATCAATGGCGAAGTTCGCCTGTGGGTTAATGGCGAAGAAGTGTCTGGTGGCACCGGTTGCGATCCGGCGGAAGGCTACCTCTGCCTTGAATCGGAAGGAGCTCCTATACAATTCAAAAATCTCCGTATACGCGAATTGCCATAATCGATATACCAACTTGTAGTACAAGTTTAGCTATGGAATTTTTTTGATTTCTGAGCCATGGATGGCTGCGGTATGTTTTGGTCTACCGTTAGAAAAATGATTCTGATCGCTGCTGTGAGTTGTTGGCTCATGGGATGTCGCGGAGCAAGTCCAGAAGAGGTTGGCAGCAACGCTGCTGGATTCGCGGCCGACGTACTTTACAACGCCGCTGGCGCTCAAAATACGGCGAATCGAGACAATGCCTATCCACGCCCTTGCCAGAATTGCGAGGGTGCTGGATATCATTCCGGAATGGCTGAATCAGCGAACCGTATCCAATGCCATGCGTGCATGGGCAGAGGTTGGAACTAGGATCAGACTCCGCGAGTAGGGACAGCCCGCAGCTCATCGGTGGGTAGTTTCCCCAAAAGACGACAATCGCATTCCCAACATCACAGCCAACAGTTAGCGGAGGAGCGGTAAAACCGGCGCTAACGCGGTCGGAGAATTGCGCGACATCACTGGATGCCACTGAGGGACAGTAAAACCGACGCTATCGCTCGCTGCGAATGATGATTTTGCCCTGTTTCTTTAGAGGGTGTGGGGTGGATAGAATAGAGACTCAATTTGACAATTCTTTTCTGTCCTACCCTTACAGATCGAATCGACCATGAACCGCTTGACCTGGGTCTCTTTACTGGCTTTAACCGGAATTAGTGTTGTCCTTTGTCTAACACCCATCGCAAGTGCGCAAGCGGAGCCAGACGCAACTGTTGAATTGGTCGAAACTCAAAATGGTGGTTTGCCCATTATTCTGTCCGCTCCACATGACGGCTCGCTGGATATACCTAGCGTTAAGCCCCGGACGGGTAAGGGACTAGAAGCGAAACCGGGTGGTTTTGTGACGGCTCGCGACACCGGCACCGCGCCACTTGCCCAACTCGTCTCGCAAGCGATTGAGAAACGCTTCGGTCAAAAACCATACTTGGTGATCAATCGAGCTCATCGAAAGTTTATGGATCCCAATCGCCCTGCTGAGGAAGCGTATGAAGAAAAGGCGGCTCAAGAGGTATATGAAACATACCATAAATTTCTAAATCGCGCATGCGAGGAAGTGCGGAAGAATTATAAATCTGGCCTGCTCCTTGATATTCATGGTCAAGGCAGTCGGCGCAATACAGTCTTTCGCGGCACGCAAAATGGCTTGACCGTTCAATTGCTTAGGAATCGTTTCGGTGAAGGGGCCCATTCCGGAGAAACCAGTTTCTTGGCGATGCTGGATTCTCGAAAATTCATCGTTTATCCCAATCCATTTGATGGCAAAGAGCAAGCCGGCTTCACCGGTGGATTCATTGTCAAAAACTATGGGAGCCACACCACCTACGCTATCGATGCCATTCAATTGGAATTTGGCGGGCTCTACCGCACAGCCGATAATCGAGAAAACGCCGCTACGGTAATCGCCGATGCGGTCGCCGAATATGCGTCGCTCTATTTGAAACTAGAATCTCCCAATCAAGATAAAATCCTTTTCGAGCCAAAACCTGAAATTTCTAAAGAGCCGACAGCTAACCTGAATCTAGACGATCCCGCGTTTATCGATATCGCTCTCTACACTGGGGCTGGAGCTGGACAAGATCGAGCGAAATTGCTCGAAACATTGAAATCCAAATCGAATGTTAGAGTCCACGATCGAACGGCGGAAGATATCCGGCAAGGCAAACTTTCAGGGATGGAAATTGTATTACATCCCGGAGGAAGCGGAGGAGGGCAGGGGCGAGCATTGGAAGAAGAAGGACGCCAAGCGGTGCGGAAATTTATTTCCGAGGGGGGCGGCTTCATCGGCATTTGCGCAGGAGCCTA
>JBIKMB010000211.1:0-9879 GCA_044359485.1 Pirellulaceae bacterium
AGCGATCTTAGGACATGAGAGTCTCGATACGACGCAGATCTACACCCGCGTGGGGCTCAAGAAATTGCTTGAAACTCATTCTCAAACCCATCCTGCCGAACGTCCCACGGAACCACCAGGTTCTGAGGCGTGATGAGCCTTCCAGGCTTGAAGTATTAATCCCCGCCAGCCGGGGGTTCGTTGCTCAGAAAGAGGTTATAAGTTCGGTGAACAATATAGCGATCGCTGCTCAACGTGCTCTACAATAAGCAGCATGGTCGCCTTCATCACTTCACCCATCGACACCCTCTTGCAAGGTGCGACTCGCGCGCGTGCGCCGAGTCGTACTTGCACTGTTGTGCGCACGCTGCCATGCAAACCCAACTCACGCTGCGACTTACGTGAAACGAAGTTGGCACCGAACGTTCGATGGGGCTCTCGCAGCAGAGATCCTATTGGGTATAGGGATGGGGAAAGCCTTTTTGCTTACAACGCGTTTATTTCCTCCACCGACCCAACTGGTTTTGCTACTGTAGATAAGCCTCGAACCGTCCCAAAAAAGCTGCAGTGCTCTTTAAATTGCTGTTGTTGTCCCGAGAGCATTTCCCTTGAAAAGGGAACCAAGGTTCTTGACCAAACAGTTGGCTACTTCAAAGCGTACTATCCCTTTAAGGCACGGCTCACAATGACCTTTAAGCCGATCTCCAGGCCGTACTCAGATATTGTGAACGATACGTCAGATTGTGGATTTGAGTGGTGGGAGATTCGTAAAGGTAGCAAACATCCCTATACTGGTGTTTCTGACGAATGGAAGGATACTCTTACGTTTCCCGAAGTGACGCGATTGGATATGTTCGATCCATGGTTTAAGACGTCTCGTCCGCAGGAGTGCCAAGACAAATTTGGTAAGCCTTCCACTGTTCCATTCGAGGTGATCATTCTTGATGAACCCGGGATTAAGAACGGATCTGGAAGGGAGAGTTTAGACGCTTATATCGGAATTATTCTACGAGCAAACCCTAGCTGCAATTGCAAAAAGGCGGTAGCAAAACTCGCCCTTCACGTAACAGCCGGAAAAGGATTTGTAACACTTGCACAACTTACAAATGAGCCTGCTTTTCCGACGCCCCCAGGTCAACCTAATGGTTGGTAAGGAGAGAGGGGACTATTTTATGACTAGATTTACACTCAGTGATGCGATGTTGCTAGTGGGTATGTTATGTGTTTGTTTCTCAGTCGTAACGTTTCCTTCTGAACGTACTGACTTAGCATTAACAATACTGGTGGGCTTAAGTGTAACCAACTTACTTCATTGTGGGCTCATCGAGCTTCGAACCCTGGGGCGATCCACAAGGTTATTTCTTGGGATCGCCATTGCTATTTTTATCGTTCTCCGCCCAATCCCTGGTAGCCGAAATCTCGGGATTGAGATGTATTACCTGCTGCACGATAGCAAAGAGACTCGGAGTACTCTTTCGATCGACTCTTTGCGGGACACCTTTCTCAGTTCGGTGGATTTGCTTTGCGCATGTCTCATCGCTGTTGCACTAGCAAGTGGAAATATTGTGATCCGCGCTGTTCATTACAAAATTAGTGGAAATAAGGATTCAAGCCAGTTGTAGAATTTTTCATCAAATCTTATGCGCCGCATTGTTGCAGAAATTGGAGAGAGCGACGGCAGGGCGATTGCGCCATATTAGGAATTACGCGAAACTTAGGCATTGCGTTTTGAGCATTGGTTGATGGACCACTTCAGCTAGCACGATAGCACCTTCGGCGAAGACGATGTCGGTAAAGGTTGTTTCTACGTTCTACGGGCGGAGTTATTGTCGTATTTCTGGCCGGATTGTTGAAGAAATTGGATCGCGCGACTCGACGGAACGGTAGAGCCATCAGCGGAGAAGACATCGGGACAAAGTGATGCTCCCTAGAAAACTTCCTGGTTTGTGTGCCTTGCAGAGATTGCGAAGAGTACCGAATGTAACTTATACGTAACACTCAAGTTCGCGGGTTACGCGAGAAGCGGAAGAAGAAGTTGGCGACTGATGGCAGCCAATATTGGCGAGTGCGAACACGAAATGCGATGAATTTTGGCATTCGGACCACGTCGCGCGCGAAGGATCGAAGAGATCGCAGTGTGCATTCGATTGCAATCTGCAAGTCATGAATGATAATCGATGTGGGTTTGCTCGATGTGTGTTCGTCAAATCTCACCTCGGGTGAACCCCATCTTTTTTCTTGAAGTCGGTATGCTTCGGTGGTCCTCGGGCAGCGTGATGCGTGGGACTTAACATCGCCTCGGCCAGTCGCTCTTCCGCCGCACTCTGCTCGGCGATCTGCTGAGCAATAAACAATAACATCACTTCATAATACGCTTCGTGAAAAAACAATTCACCCGGAGTCACGTGCGCGTAACGCATCCACTCACGACTCGCTTCGGCTTCTGTGATCGTCGCTTCGGCTTGCAAACGAGCAAGTACCTGCAGCAAAGCGGCTTGGATCGACTCGCGATCGACAGCGAGTGAAAATGATGCGAAGCGTTGTGTATTTAAGTACGCAACCACCAACAGCGCAACTTTCAACATCCAACAACTCATCGAACCATCGATCTCAATCACCCGGGTCATCCGCTGCGCACACTTCGAACAAAACAAACCGTGCTTCAGTTCTGAAGTGATTTCGTTTGGAAGCTCTTCGAGTAATTCATCGGGCATTACATGCGCTGTTGAAGCATTGTCGTGACGTGACGTCAAAGGTGCGGAACGCTCAGTCTCACGGGAACCAAGTAGTTGCCGACAATGACTCAGGCGGGCGGTTCGACCCTTAGGTCGAAACAAGCCCGCGAAGCGAAAACGCCGCAATCGCGCCGGAAGAATGTGCCGCGCATAAGCTTCCACAAATTCTACCGTCGTCATCTCCAACTCGATGTATTGATCCGTGCGATAATCGAACGCCCGAAACTTTACCGAGTCTCCCTGCGCACTTACCAACCGCCCATCCCCAATCGCTGAACCAGCCACATACGCCCCAACATAACGCATCGCATTACGTCGCTCACCTCGCTCGCGAAAGCGCTCCGGGGTCACGCCAATATCGGCTACCCACTTCTTCGCCTCAATGATCGTTAGTATCGTTCTGATAGGGCCGTTTACAGATTGCACTTTCAGCCTTTAACAATTTCGACTCATCGACTGCTTTCGAGAACGCGAGCAGAGTGCAGTTTGGCCTTCAAGGTTGGACTACTAGAAATACCGAATAATTAGCGATATGAACTACTGCAATGAAAATTTCTTATTGCAATTTGAGTTGCGACTGGTATGCTAATTTGTGTGAAATTTGGAGGCTTTTAACGCTAAACCGATTCCAAAACCAGCCTTCTACGAAGCCGAAGGTTGCAGGTTCGAATCCTGCTGGGTGTATTTGGCAAAACCGCTCATTCCCCCTAACCCCATCAATACCTGGGTTTTTCCAGAGTTTCTTACAGGGCTGATTTCTGAAGGGGGCTCCTGATTACCTTCTGATAGGTCCTCAAATAGGTCTTTGTGTTTTTCCTCAGACCTACTCACACCCCCTGATAGTAGATCTTTTGGCCGAATTGCTGCCGTGAAGTCCTCTTCAGTCACTTGCAAATAATATGTATCTGCAACCTCTGCGCTATGTCCGAACCACTCATTGAGAACATGATTCGCAAAACTTCCGGATCTTTCTAGCTCCGTTCTGCGCGATGCTCGCAGCGCAATAAACGGTTTCGGCCAACGCGTCATCCGCTGCGCACACTTCGAACAAAACAAACCGTGCTTCAGTTCCAAAGTGGTTTCTTCAGGAGCTTTTTCGGGGGCTTCAGCGGGTATTACGTGCACTGTTGGGGTATCGTCTTGATGTCGCGGTAATGGTGCGGCAGGTTCAGTCTCACGGAAACCAAGCAACTTTCGACAATGACTCAGGCGGGCGGTTCGACCGGTAGGTCGAAACAAGCCCGCGAAGCGAAAACGCCGCAATCGCGCCGGAAGAATGTGCCGGGCATACGCTTCCACAAACTCTACCTTCGTCATCTCCAGTTCGATGTATTGATCCGTGCGATAATCAAACGCGCGAAACTTTACCGAGTCCCCTTGCGCACTCACCAACCGCCCATCCCCACTGTGCTGAAACCACCAATGCTTTGGGCGTTTTCGATTTCCTGTCCCAATCTAACCTGCTCTCACGTTTTCCGCCGAGGGCGGATTGCCAGGATCCAGCTTTCGTCAAATTGGGCAGCGACTTCAGAAAATCCCACCACTGCTGTCCCTATTCATACCAGTAGCGCATTTTTGCAATTGGGCAAGTGCGGCTTAGGAATCACGAAACGTCTTCAGCAGGTTGCTGAGCAGTATGGACTGTCCCCAGCCGCTTTGCATGGGCTAGTTCTTGAGCAAGGTCCCTCAATTCATCCACGATATCAAGTCGGCACGTGATCGCCGTTGAAGACATGTCTACGCCTATGCCTCTGGATAAGTCCTTCTGCTCCGTGGATGAGAGCTGTCCAATGTTGAACGCCGCAATTTCATTTGATAATGGACTCATTGGATTCTCTCTAACGCTTCGATGTCAGCTAGGTCTTGGAGCCGACCCGCGATCCTCTTCATCTTAATCAATCCGCTTCTTGACACAATCTTGATTGCTTGCGAGTCAACCTCGACTGCTTCCCGCGTATTCCAAATCTCCTGCAATATAGGCGTGACTACGATTAAGTCGAGAGTCACTAGCTCGCGTCCCTCAGCTTTGGATATACGATACACCCTACGCTCACGCTCGGTACCGATGTCAAACGGGATCAATCCGGAATTCAAATCGTAATGGATTTTTGAAAGTGCGATATGACTCGAATCCACTTCGCTGGGCTGAATAAGTAAATCGATATCTCTCGTCAGTCTCGGGTAGCCATGAGCCGCGACGGCCAGCCCTCCGCAAAGTGCGTAGTCGATACCAGCTTCGTTCAAGCAACGAGTAATTTGAAGTAGCTCTGTTCTCAGTTTCAACTTGATGACCCGTCAAAAAATCTTACGAACAAGTTTGTCATAAACCCTAGGGCGATCAAAACGTGATTTTCCGAAACCAGTGTTGGCAATTCAAAACGCGATCTGAGTGTAGATTATATCATACCATGCCATATCCGCACGACCTCTTATCGCTAACAATGCCGCAATGGCCGCTTTGCCTGACAGATCCTTGATTTCAGGAGCTTTGTTGTGCGGCCACATAATCTTTGTCATTCGAATTTTCGATATTGAACTCATATGGCGGAGGTGGTCGATTGGCCAGCAGCACCCTCGGAAACGGGGTAGTGGAAACCAGAGGCTACAATTCGGACAATACTCTCAGTACAATAAGTTTTGGCGGCAGTGGAACAGCGATTGGAAATCTCACTTACACGTGGGATTCCAACAAGAACAAAACCAGCGAAACGATCGGTGGTGTCATGAGCCCCTATAGCTTCACGCAAGCCGGAACGACCTATGATGCCGAAGATCGGCTCACCGGTTTCGCTCGTGCAGCCACTTCAGGCACACCACAGTTATCACAATCTTGGAATCTATCAGCGGTCGGTGATTGGAACTCGGTCACCACCAACGGTACGGCTCAATCGCGTACCCATGGTCCCACGCATGAACTCGTAACCGCCGGTGGCCAAAGTGTCACGCACGACACCAAAGGCAACATGCTGCTTATTCCAGCGAGTGTGCGAGCCAACAGTTCGCCGCTGGTACTAACTTGGGACTTTCATACTTGGGGTCAGCGCTTGAATTATCACTTTCATGCGCATGTAGTGATGACCGCTGGTGGCTTGTCGGCCGATGGCACGCAGTGGGTGAAGTTCGATCAAGATCAAGTTGCTGCCGATAACGTCGCCCTGGCGGAGCGGTTTAAGAAAATTTATATGCGTCGCTTGAAGAAGATGTTGCGTGAGCGGCTCTTTTCAGAAGTTACGCAGACAGAGGTACTCGAAGACTTTAGTTATCAGTCCAAAGGTCCGCTTCGTTATCCACTTCAGCAACCGGATCAAGCCTCGATCGAAGCGACGCTGTCGATCCTTGAGGCGAAGAAATGGGTGGCCGATATTGGCGTGACCCCGGAGCGATTTCGCGAACGAGGTGAGCGACGTAATGCGATGCGTTATGTTGGAGCGTATGTGGCTGGTTCAGCGATTGGGGATGGACGGTTGGTGAGTGCTCAGGGAGACACGGTAAAGTTTCGCGCGTTCGATTATCGCACGGATCAATACATCGAACTGGAGATGACGAAGGTAGATTTTGTGGAAGCGTATGCCCGCCACATTCTTCCGGCGCGATTGCGGCGTTTTCGCTTCGCGGGCTTGTTTCGACCTACCGGTCGAACCGCCCGCCTGAGTCATTGTCGGCAACTACTTGGTTCCCGTGAGACTGAGCGTTCCGTGCCTTTGACGTCACGTCACGACCATACCCCAACAGTGCACGTGATGCCCACAGTAGCACCCGAAGAGATTCCAGATGAAACCACATCAAAACTGAAGCATGGCTTGTTTTGTTCGAAGTGTTCGCAGCAGATGACGCGGGTAATTGAGATCGATGGTTCGATGAGTTGTTGGATGTTGAAGGTTGCGCTGTTGGTGGTTGCGTACTTAAATACACAACGCCTCGCATCATTTTCACTCGCTGTCGATCGCGAGTCGATCCAAGCCGCTTTGCTGCAAGTACTTGCTCGTTTGCAAGCCGAAGTGACGATCACAGAAGCCGAAGCGAGTCGTGAGTGGATGTGTTACGCGCACGTGACTCCGGGTGAATTGTTTTTTCACGAAGCGTATTATGAAGTGATGTTATTGTTTATTGCACAGCAGATCGCCGAGCAGAATGCGGCTGAAGAGCGACTGGCTGAGGCGATGTTAAGTCCCACGCATCACGCTGCCCGAGGACCACCGAAACGCAATGATTCCAAGAAAAAAGATGGGGTTCACCCGAGGTGATGATTTGAGCAACACACCCCGAGCAAACCCACACCGGATATCATTCCTGACTCGCATAGTGCAATCGAATGCATACTGCGATCTCTTCGATCCTTCGCGCGCGACGTGGTCCAAATGCCAAAATTCATCGCATTTCGTGTTCGCACTCGCCAAAGTTGGCTGCCATCCGTCGCAAACTTCTTTTTCCGCTTCTCGCGTAGCCCGCGAACTTGAGTGTTACGTATAAGTCACACTCGGTAGTCTTCGCAATCTCTGCAAGGCACACAAACCAGGAAGTTTTCTAGGGAGCATCACTTTGTCTCGATGTCTTCTCCGCTGATGGCTCTACCGTTCCGTGAACTTCCCTATTGATGGATCGTAATCCGCACAATTCCGGTCGAAGCCTCTACGGTTACAATTAGGCCGAAAATGCGATGATACTTCGGCCCGTAACAGTCGGCGCTAGCGTTCCGTGGGCCGAAAAATCCTCTGTTCTAAAGCGTTGTTTAGTAACAAGTACCCTTCTTCGATCGGGCCAGTTTGCGTTGTACTATGTTCTACACCTATAGATGCCGCCGACGCTCCGTTTGAATTGTGCACGTTTACACCATTGCACGACACCCCAGCCCCGATCGAAATCGCGTTAGTCCCATTGAGATTCGCAATTCTAATTGTTGCTTCACCGGAATCTACGACCTGAATTTCAATTATTGCAGTACCCATTGAGTTTTTGATCTGAATTCCACACACACCGTTACTCGAAGAACTCGCAAATATTCGTATCCGCTCTTCGCCGTCAAAGTCAACTAGCCGTAAAGAATTGGCAGTAATGCACTTTGTGATTTTACTTTTCGAAGCTTTTTTCATCGTAACTGTCCTCGCCAAATTTCTCCAAAAATTCGCCTCATAACCATTTGCTATTATGGAATAACAAGATTTGGAATAGCCGTAGGTGGGCAAAAAATTGAGGGAATCATGCGGATGACTCTATAGCAGATATATGCGCAACCTACACCACCCGCACAGACAACTACCGTTTCAGGCTCAACCTTTATTTCGCATAGCAATGGTTCCGGTGGCGCGTGGGGTACTGGTATCCTTTCAGGTTCAGGTACTTCCGGATCCCACTTCCACTCCATACAAGATGGAGGTAAAGGCGCGATTTCTTTACAAGGCCGCGTGAAATGAGATTGGCTTCCGATGTCTGGACGGGTTCCAGCAGGACAAGTACAGTGATAATTGCACATAGTTCCGTTAATTCGTGGATTCCCATTCGGGGTTTCTCTACTTACAACCCGACATGTAGCTTTCCCCGCAAAAACAAGCCTCCATTTGAGACCGTCTGGGTCGAGCCGAAACAAAGGGCTACATTGGAATACTTCGTAAAGATTCCAGTCACTCCCTTTGTACCCAATGGGATCCCTGCTGCAAAAACGCCCGACGGTCGCTTCGTACATTCTCGCTCGATAATGGTACAGCCCCAACACTCCATCCCACTCACGGCCCGTGTACGTGTAACGATTCGCAATTGCAGATGACGTTCTGACAGTACCCGAACCATCCGTGATGGTTGGCAAGCCATACGCGGTGTAAGCGTATCGTTCGGTCGCAGCACCGCTGGAATCCGTACAAGCGACGATCGAGTATTGCTGGTTACGATGGTACCAAGTCGTTTCGCTATTGATGGTCGCAATGCGCACAATCGGTTCATCGATGTAGCTGCCATACAAGTAACGATACGTCGATGATGCTGGAGCGGCTCCACTGGCATAATCGCAAATCGTTTGTTGATCGACTTGCACAAACACCGTCGTGGAACCCGAAGCCGTTCGAGCTACACGACGACCGAGAGCATCATATTGATGTGCGACATCGATCACGCTATCGGCTCCCACATCGGCACTGACCATGCGATTGTCAAAGTCCCAAGTCAGTACCAGTGGCGAACTGTTGGCTCGCACACTCGCGGGAATGAGCAGCATGTTGCCTTTGGTATCATGCGTGACACTTTGGCCACCTGCTGTTACGAGTTCATGCGTGGGACCATGGGTACACGATTGAGCCGTACCGTTGGTGGTGACCGAGTTCCAATCACCGACCGCTGATAGGTTCCAGGACTGCGATAACTGTGGTGTGCCTGAAGTCGCTGCACGAGCGAAACCGGTGAGCCGATCTTCGGCATCATAGGTCGTTCCAGTTTGCGTGAAGCTATAGGGGCTCATGACACCACCGATGGTTTCGCTGGTTTTGTTCTTGTTGGAATCCCACGTGTAAGTGAGATTTCCAATCGCTGTTCCACTGCCGCCAAAACTTATTGTACTGAGAGTATTGTCCGAATTATAGCCTCTCGTTTCCACCACCCCGTTTGCGAGGGTGCTGCTCGCTGGCTGTATCCTAAGCCTGTGGTGTTGGTTTGACCGGCAATGGTGAGGCTTTTCGGAAGCATTTCGACCGCCTAGATGTCAGCTACAGTTTTTGTCGCTATGATTATTGGCATGAGCGAATTGCCAACTCCACATAATAACTTTTTTCATTTTGCGTTATCGCAATTGCCCAATGCGCGAAGCCTCATCGAGACGCAACTCGATGCAGCAGCGTTGGCTGTATTGGATTTGGAAAATTTGAAGCTACAAGCGGGTAGTTTTGTTGATGCGGATCTGCGTGAGAAGTTTTCGGATTTGCTTTTTTCTGCGCCGCTAGCAAAGAATGAAGATGCGAATGGGGCCCAAGAGACGCTGATCTACTTTTTGTTCGAGCACAAAAGTCAATCCGATGCGTTAACAGCCTTCCAGTTGCTTTCTTATTTGGTCCGAATTTGGGAAAAGCGTCTACGAGACGGGCAGGAGCTTTGCCCCATTGTCCCCTTGGTGGTGTATCATGGAGAGAGTGGTTGGTCTGCCGCCCGCAGTATGCAAGAATTGGTGAGGGGGCCAAAAGAGCTG
>JBIKMB010000212.1:0-9869 GCA_044359485.1 Pirellulaceae bacterium
TTTTAATGATGTCGGGAAGCAGTTCGATGAGTTCCGCTTGGTTGGGATGCACTTGATGACTTGCCCAGATCGAGTCGGCCAACCAAGTCGAATAATTGCGGGGTTGTGCGCCGGGAGTGCGTAGCCAGTAGCGAGCGTAATCTCTGGCGATGCGGGGATCGCGCAGCCACCTCGCTTCATAAATTTGATGCCCCGCTGGACAACTGATAGCACCATAAGCCCCCGACCAAAACGGCCGGTCGATGAACTCCGTAAACGAGTAACCACTATTGGGCGACCCATACGTTAGATGCTTTGTCAACAGATCCCAACGATAATAGTAGGTTGTTGTAATCTCTGCGTCGGGACATTCAAACATTGGCACATTGTCGGCATACCAATCGAAATCGCGATTATCCCAAAACGTTTCGCTTCGCAGCTTGGTCGGTGCATCGAGCACTTGCCCCAATCCAGAGTCCGCAAGCCACAAGCAGCAACCGATAACAACCCATGCAGCGCAGCACCTCTGCAAACCCAAACAACAGTAAGATAAAACGGTATAAAAGAAAGAAGGAATTGCTAACATAGTCGCTCGGTACTTGAAGTCACCCATTTTTCTCTTTTCATAGAACATATTGCAAAAATTCGTCAAATTCCGTTAAGCCACTTCCTGATCTGGCTTTCGGTCGCGGTTCATTGTAGTTGGTAGCGCTCAATGAAGGTAAAGAAAGTTTTTTCAACGCCAACTTGCGAGTCAATACACTCATCATCCCGAGCCAGTCGAGTTGGGACGACCTAAAGCTTCTATCATCCATCCGCCCAAAACGCCGATCGAGGCGCCACTGCTATTTATTGGGTGTTTTTTTCGACTTCACCACGACGCCTGTTTTTGGATTGACATCCTTTTCGAGTTGTTCGTTGGGATCGACGTAAAAGACAAAGCCATTAAACATTTCGTCGACCGTTTGAGGGCCATAGCGGACGGGGACTTTGGGGTCGGGGTTGTACGGATTGTAAATCGAATTATCGAAATGAGCGACCGCTTCGATCGCAGTACCCTTTGGTAAGATCTTCGTGCCCGACGTTATCTCATAACCGAGTTGCCATTCAAAATTGTAGTTGGGTATCTGCAGCAAACATTCCCGGCTATCTGCCGTCAATGCGTAAAAGGTCATGTCGCGCCCCCGGACGTGCATGTGCGTGAACATACCCAATAAATCTGCGTCTCGCTCCAAGGTATGCTTCGAACGAATCTGAAACGCTCCATCATATGGTGGAATTGTCCAACCGCGCGGATCCAAGACGAAGTGATGCAGTTGCTTCTTAATTTTACCTTTCGGAAATCGCAGGCCCACCTGAATACGACTCTTCTGTTCCGTTCCTATCGTCGTGTAATGGATTTGCAAACCCAATCCCGAGCCGGCAGGAATTCGATACGCAACCCCATTTCCGAACCTACCTAAATCCATCGGTTGGCCACCGGGAACGTAACCCGTGATGAACGTCTCATCACTCGCCCCCTTCGTCGTCACATAAGCCATATTGCAATGATGAACCACACTCGGGTTCTCCGGGCGAATCTCAAAAGCTTCCACCCATGTTTCCTGAAAGAAAACTTTCGGCAGCACAGCATATTGATAAGGCACAAAACCACTCGCCGGCACCGTGTGCTCCTCCAGCATCGTAATCACCAGATCCGGTTCGCCAATTCGCCACTTCGACTCGACAAACTCCGGCGCCTTGGGCGAATCTGCCACATTCCCTTCGTCGCGATCCGAACCCAACCACGCTAATAGCACTGTTTTTTCCGCTTCGCTCAAAGAGGCATCATTTTGAAATTTTCCGTGCGCTCGATGGGCATACCAGGGTGGCATCGTCTCATCCCGCACCACTTCTCGAATCATTTCTGCATTACTCATAACGTCGTCGTAAGTGACTAACGAGAATGGAGCAGCGGTGCCTGCATGGTGACAGTTCGAACAGTTCTTGAAAACGATTCCAGCCACATCGCGATGAAACGTTAGTTGCTGCGACTTTGCTTTAGGGCTCGGAAACGTAAGCGAACAACCATCGACGGTGGTCTCCGCAACGGTAACATCCTTACCAGCCAAAACCTCATCGATGGCTAACTTGAGATCTTGACGACTCTCCTTTGGCTTGGTCCCACCTAAACGAAATTGGTCATCCATGCGACCTCGATATCGAATGCGTTTTGCTTGATCCACCACAACGCACTCCGGCACTCGGTTGACTCCCAAAGTTTTTGCCACACTTAGGTCATAATCCTTCACTATCAAAAATGGTATCGACGAATCGATCGCTTGTGCGGCCATGTCTCGAATCGTATCGTCCAAGCCCACATTCACTGAGATAAACGATACTTCGTTGCCATCATAACTCCGACTCAATTCAACCAGCTTCGGAATCGATTTCTTGACGATTGGGCACTGCGTCGTGGTAAAGACAAAAACTAAAACCCGCTTGTCCCCCAGTTCTGACAAACTGCGAGTCACGCTGCGAATGTCCTTGACGTAGAACTCGTCGACTTTGCTACCGACGGCCACGGATGTTGCCGAAGTTGAGGTCTCTTCCCCAAAAACCCATCCGCTGAAACCACTGAAAATCACCCACAGCAACAAACCCATGTAGCTTGATTTCACCATGGCCACCTTACTCCAAATTGCCGTCGACGCACATGAATCGTCCAAATTGTATCGGTCCAGCGACGCTGGACCTCCCCCATTGTTCGCTGAAAAACGAACTTTTTCGATATCCAACTATGGTAACGCATACGAGCGGCGAAAGTAAACTCGCTGCTTTTGACTCGATTTTTTATCTTCCAAGTTCAACGACTGCTTTCGACTAGGGGTAGGCATCGACCAGGAATTGGCGTGCGATACCTGAGTCAATTTGTTACAATCCGCCTATAAGCGGCCCCTACTCGAATCCAGCCGCCATATTTTAAGTGAGGCGACACTCCATAAGTAACTTATCTCTCTCTCCTCGATCTCCCAACATGAAAATTCCGATTATTAGAAATGCATTGGGTGTAATGTTATGGCTCTGGTTCTGTGGAACTGTTGGAGCACAGCAACCACCTAATATTTTGTTTGCCATCGCAGATGACTGGAGCGTTCACGCAGGCGCTTACGGTACCCCTTGGGTAAAAACGCCAAATTTTGATCGTCTTGCCAAAGAGGGGCTGGTGTTCGTTAACGCCTACACGCCCGCTGCGAAATGCGCCACCTCACGCGCCTCCATACTTACTGGCCGAAATATTTGGCAGTTGGAAGATGCAGGGAATCACCTCTGCTACTTTCCGGCGAAATTCACCGTATGGCCTGAAGTGCTACAAAGAAAAGGATGGCATGTGGGCGTGACAGGGAAGGGGTGGGGACCAGGAATTGCCAAAGATGCAGCAGGTCTGAATCGGCAAATGACAGGCAAACCCTTTAATTCTAGAAAAAGCAAACCTCCAACCAAAGCCATTAATAACCTCGACTATGCGGGGAACTTCGAAGAGTTTTTGAACAGCGCTCCACAGGACGCCCCATGGTGCTTTTGGTATGGCAGTACGGAACCCCATCGCAGATACGAATATCGTTCCGGAGAAGCTCTAGGGAAAAAAAACGTTACGGATATCGACCGAGTGCCGGAATATTGGCCCGATACCGAAGTGGTGCGACACGATATGCTCGACTATGCCTTTGAAGTCGAACATGTCGATTTACACCTTGGCCGAATGATCGCTGAATTAGAAAAACGCGGGCAACTCGATAATACACTCATCATCGTGACCAGCGATCATGGCATGCCTTTCCCTCGAGTCAAGGGCTACGCTTATTACGATTCCAATCATGTTCCACTGGCAATTCGATTTCCCAAAGGTATCGCTTCGCCAGGTCGCAGGATCACCGATTTCGTCAGCTTTATTGATATTGCCGCAACCATTCTCGACTACGCTTCGATCGATCCAAAAAGCTGTGGCATGGAACCGCTCACGGGAACGAGTTGGCGTCCGATCTTTGAAAGCTCGCAGTCGGGCCGTGTGGTCGCAACTCGAGACCACGTCTTGATTGGTAAAGAACGCTTCGATGTGGGCCGCCCCAATGACGTTGGCTATCCGATACGCGGTATTTTAAAAGATGACCTCTTGTATCTCCGAAACTTTGAATCGACTCGATGGCCCGCCGGAAATCCCGAAACAGGCTATCTGGAAACTGATGGCAGTCCCACCAAAACGCTTATTCTCGAACTTGGTCGAAAGGAGCGAACCGATCCTTTTTGGCAGTGGAATTTTGGTATGCGACCGCGCGAGGAACTTTATGCAATTCGCCAAGATCCCGATTGCATAGAAAATCTAGCAGACGATGAAAAATATCAAGCTATCGCAGCAAAAATGCGGGAGGAAATGTTTGCAGAACTTAAGCTCCAAAACGACCCGCGGATGTTTGGAAAAGGAGATGCCTTCGATCGATATCCTCCCATCGAGGGCGTCAATTTCCATGCGGACTTTCTGCAAGGAAAGAAACCGAAGGCGGGCTGGGTAAACGAATCGGATTATGAATCACAGCCCATTGTTCCCAATCCATGACTCCAGTTTAAAACGCTGCCTTCCAAACTTGCGGTGTCCAAAAAAATGTTTTCCAGGCATCCCTGGTCGCGCATTCACGAACAAGCACTTGGTCGTTCTGAATCTCGAAATAGAGAAAAGCCTGCGCATCGCTTTTGAAATGACTTGAATTGTCTACATTGAAAACACTCAAGCCTTCAGAGCCTTTTTGTGTTGTTCCTTGCCACTTATAAACATCTCGAACATGGGTATGCCCATGCAAAAGACCGGCGACGCGATAAGGCGCGAGCGATTTGTAAAAAGCCTGAAGGTCACATGGATGCCATTCGCGATTTCGGTTGTCTGGATCATCTTCACTGCAGACGACGGAATATCGAGCTAAATCGATATGATGAGTGAGCACGACCGGACGCCCACTCGACCCAACATTTGCCTTCAAATCCTCCACCAAGAAATCTAAGCTATCCGCTGGCGCATATCGCCGCTTCTGCTTGCCGACTTGCTGCTGCCCAACCACAATTCCGAGATTGACGAAATGGACATCTCCCCAATCCCAGGACATCATCAGTCCATTCGCAGAAGTCTTGCCTAGGCCTTTGCTAGCGCGAACTCGATTGCGTTCCGCGATGCCATCCATCGCATAGCCAACGGCTTGTGGACCATCATGGTTACCATGAACTTCGTAAACTGGGCAATCCTGTAAGCCTGCGATACCGTGGATACTAAAATCTTCACAGTAAGCTTTCCACTCGGTCTCTTGCATTTGCTTGTGAACAGCGCCATTCTTATCCCCACTATCGATGATATCGCCCGCGTGAATTACCCCATTGGGCGTGGCAACCATTCCTCCACCCGCCGCATCCGGAATCACTGTGCCCGGCAACCGACTCAAGGTGTTGATGAGCGCTGAAGTGACTTGTCGGGAACGATGATCCAGTTCATCGGTTTGATGCTCATTGGCGAGATAATGGGTATCGCCGACGAGAAAAAACGCTGTTCTACCTGCGATACCATGCGCACCGCGAATGGGCTGTGCCAAAGAAAAAACGAGACCTGCCCCAACCGCTAAAAATTCGCGTCTTGGCAAAATAGAAGCCGAAATGCTACGCTCGGACCACATCGCTCAACTCCAATAAACGCAACACTGTTTTTCAGGGCTCATTTCAGGGCTCAAAAGCTAAAATCATTTCCACTTGAAGAATGAGCACTTTAGCCAACAATACTCGACCCATCCAAGACATTTCGGTCGACATTCTAGCCGAAATCGGGAGGTTTTTTAGATACGATAGAAATCTCTGGCTTTCCCGAGACAAAAATACATTATTCTATTAGAACTATCCTGCCAAATGGATTGGTGGCTCCCCGCTGCCGTTGGGTGTCTCCTTTATGGACCAAAACATGATCAGAAAAATTCTTCGGGCATTAGGGCTCGTCGCTTTTTTTTACTCCCTGACTTTTACAAGTTCCCAGCTCTTTTCCGACGAGACCGTTAGTTACGATCGCGACATTCGGCCGATTCTGGCCGAGAACTGTTTTTCCTGCCATGGCTTTGATGATAAAACGCGCGAAGCCAATTTGAGACTGGATACACGGCAAGGCGCGGTCGACGAAGGGAAAGTGATCCTTGTCGGTCAAACCGAGAAAAGCCCATTGCTGGAACGCGTTCACTCCACCGATGCCGATCTTCTAATGCCACCCCCGGAGTCTGGTAAAAAGTTGTCGGACGAGCAGAAGAAGCTATTGAAACGCTGGATCGATCAGGGGGCAGTTTACGAACAACATTGGGCATTCCGAAAGCCGACCAAAAAAGAGTTGCCCGTGGTCGAGGGCTTACAACATCCAGTCGATTTGTTTGTTCGTCAGAAATTGATGGAACACCATTTAACTCCTTCGGAACTCGCAAAGCCTTCGACCTTGATACGTCGAGCCTCCCTCGATTTGATCGGACTCCCTCCTTCCCCGCAAGAGATCGAGGACTTTGAAACCGCCGCTGCCCAAGACCTTCAGAAAGCATACAACGAATTGCTCAACCGCCTCCTTGCCAGTCCTCACTTCGGTGAACGATGGGGACGCTGGTGGCTGGATCAAGCGCGTTATGCAGATAGCCATGGCTATTCGATCGATGCGGAAAGAGAAATTTGGAAGTATCGAGATTGGGTGATTACCGCTTTCAATGAGAATAAATCTTTCGACCAGTTTACCATCGAGCAGCTAGGGGGCGACTTGCTTCCTGGGGCAACGGTAAACCAGAAGATTGCGACCGGTTTTCACCGCAACACCCAGATCAATCAAGAAGGTGGTATCGATCCGGAACAATTTCGTATGGACAGCATTTTCGATCGAGTTGCCACGACCGGTAACGTTTGGCTCGGACTCTCCATCGGATGTGCGCAATGCCATACGCACAAGTTTGATCCCATAACGCAAAAGGAATATTATCAACTTTTCGCATTCCTGAATAATCAAGACGAAACATCGATCAAGGTCTATCCTGAGGAAGTCAATGCAGACCAATTAGGTAAAGAGCGAAGCCAACTGGAAGGTGAGCTGACAATGGTATGGAAAGAGCACGAAGCAGCTTTTTCTAAATGGGAAAAAGAACTTACCGATGAGCAACGCAAAGCTTTACCGGAGCAAATCACGAAACTGCTAGCGATCAAAGATGATAAGCGAAAAGTTAGCGAGCGTTCTCAGTTGTTGATCGCAGCGGGTATTGGAAAGAACCATGATCTCTCGACAATATTGGCAAGAATATCGGCGATCGATACGGAACTAAACAAAGGGGTATCAACCTTGGTGTTGTCCGAACGCAAGGCACCTCGAGATACCTTTATTCTAATTAAGGGCGACTTCACGCGACCGGACGAGAAAGTGCAACCAGGGACACTCTCGGTTCTGCACCCGCTTCAGTCGCAAAACGCTAATCCGAATCGACTCGATTTTGCCAATTGGCTGGTCAGTCTTGATAATCCGCTAACGTCTCGGGTTATTGCGAATCGCGTCTGGCAGCAACTTTTTGGTAAAGGGATAGTGGAAACAGAAAACGACTTTGGTTTACAGGGAACTTCGCCCAGTCACCCGGAGCTGCTGGATTGGTTAGCGGTTGATTTTAGAGAAAGCGGTTGGAATTTTAAGGAATTGCTCCGCACGATCATGACCTCACACACTTACATGCAAAGTTCAACCCATCGCCAGGACCTTGCAACTGCCGATCCACTGAATACTTATTTGGCCAAGCAAAATCGATTGCGATTGGAAGCAGAAATTGTGCGAGATGTGGCGTTGAGCGCCAGCGGCTTGCTGACACCAAAGTTATACGGGCCGCCAGTTCGTCCACCCATCCCAGAAGGCATCATGACTGTCGGACAATCCCAACGCAAATGGGTCGCCAGCCAGGGGGAGGATCGATATCGTCGAGCCATTTACACGTTTTTATATCGTGTGACACCACCACCAGCCCTCAATGTGTTCGATGCTCCAGACGGATTGAGCAGTTGCACTCGACGCATTCGCAGCAACACGCCGCTGCAAGCTTTGACACTGTTGAATGATCCCGCATTTTTCGAGTTTGCTCTGGCGATGGACAAGCGAATTCAACAAGAAGGGCTCGAAACCTGCTTTATTCGCTGTACATCGCGTAAGCCATCTGCAGAAGAGTTGAAATTAATCGGTTCGCTCGACTCGCTAAACGCTGCCCGTGCTTTGTTGAATCTAGACGAAACATTGAATCGAGAATAAAGCCATGAAGCCACCTAATGAAGATCATCGATTACGTGACATCACTCGACGTCATCTTTTTGGCGAATGCGCCATGGGGATTGGCTCTATCGCTCTCGCTTCGCTGCTCGCGGAAAAAAAATTGAACGCAACAGAAAAGGATTTGACGACCAAGAATCCTTTGCAGCCTAAACCGGGGCACTTTCCGGCGAAGGCCAAGAACGTAATCTTTCTGTTTATGGCCGGAGGACCATCGCAATTAGAAACCTTCGATTACAAACCGAAGCTTAATGAACTCAGCGGTAAACCGATCCCTGAAAGCTTTATTGCAGGCAAGCGATTCGCTTTCATGTCGAGCAGCCATCGGACAGATCTGCTTGGTTTTCACCCCAAGTTTCAACAGTACGGTCAAAACGGAACGTGGGTCAGCGACTATCTACCAAACATCGGTAGCATTGTGGATGACCTCACCATGATCAAGACCTGTAAAACGGAGTTATTCAATCACGCTCCCGCGAAACTTTTTATGAACACGGGGAGCGGGCTATTTGGCAGACCAAGCCTGGGGGCCTGGGTAACCTACGGAATTGGCAGCGAGTGTGATAACCTGCCGGGATTTGTGGTGTTGCAGAGTGGACCTCGCGGCCCTCGTGGTGGTGCGATGCACTGGACCAGCGGAATGCTACCGACAACGTATCAAGGCGTTCCGTTGCGAAATCAAGGTGATCCGATTTTGAATTTATCCAATCCTGCGAACGTAACGAGCGACCAGCAGCGACAATTGATCGATACGCTCAAGCAACTAAACCTCAAGAAGCTTGTCGAATCGGGCGACCAGGAAATCGCAACGCGAATCAGCGCTTACGAGATGGCGTATCGTATGCAAAGCAGTGCGCCTGAGTTGATGGATACAGGCTCCGAATCTCAAGAAACCTTGGACTTGTATGGCATCAAAGATCCGAAAGAGACAAGCTACGCTCGTAATTGTTTGTTAGCTCGAAGACTCGTGCAGCGGGGCGTGCGGTTCGTGCAGCTGTATCATACCAACTGGGATCATCATGGTGGCGCGACCGAGAATTTAGAAAAGCACATGCCCGAAATATGTAAAGAGATCGATCAAGCGACTGCTGCGTTGGTTAAAGATCTAGATCGACTGGGGATGTTGGAAGAGACACTCGTTATTTGGGGAGGCGAGTTTGGGCGAACTCCGATGGGTGAAGTGCGTGATTCGACGGGGCGCAATCATCACATTGATGCCTTTACGATGTGGTTTGCGGGTGGCGGTTTTAAACGGGGACAAGTCTACGGTGAAACAGACGAATTCGGTTTTGGAGCTGTGAAAGATCCAGTCCACGTTCGAGACATCCATGCCACGATACTTCATCTTCTAGGCTTGGATCATGAAAAACTATCGGTGCGGTTCCAGGGGCTTGACGTGCGGTTGACGGGCGTTGAAAAAGCGCATGTCCTAAATTCATTGATTGCCTGATAGTGTTATCATTGCGCCATCTATCGAGTTGCTATCATCCAACGACAGACCTGGCTCTGTTTTTGCGGAAACGGTGGCGCAAGTATCGAGGGGACTAAAACTTCCTCAGAT
>JBIKMB010000424.1:0-2771 GCA_044359485.1 Pirellulaceae bacterium
ATTACAGCTTTGATCACGCGGGCTGGCATATGATCGTGCTGGACTCTACCGAACCGCTTGCCGGACGCGGCTACAAAGCTCGATTGGACGATGCGCAGTTCGCATGGTTGGAAAAGGATCTGCGCGATACGCCGTCGACCACTCCAGTACTTATTCTATCCCACATTCCCATTCTAACCGTGACATCTTTTTTTGATGGGAACAATGAGAAGACAGGGGACTGGGTTATTCCCGGTTCCTGGATGCATATCGACGCTCGCAGAATCAAAGATCTGTTCGGCAAACATCCCAACGTTAAACTCTGCCTTTCAGGACATGAGCATTTGGTCGATGAAGTCTCTTACAATCAGGTGACGTACTGTTGCAATGGTGCTGTAAGTGGCGCGTGGTGGAAGGGAAATTATCATGAATGTGCTCCGGGATATGGCATCGTAGATCTATATTCCGATGGCACTTTCCACAATCAATATGTTGTCTATGGCTGGGAAGCAAAGCCTTGATCGCCCACATCGACAAGTAAGTGCGATTAATCATTCCAGATCATCACTTCGGTGACGCCGCTGCGAGCCGGAGTACGATTAGTAAATTGAATTCGTATTTTCGATGAGGACTGATTGCTGAAAGAAGCTGTGTTCCACTGACTACCGACGGGCGACTCTGGATTTCGCTTGACATCGTCAATTGCTTGCCAGCGTCCAGCTCGCCAAATTTCCAGATCATATTTCAGGGGAGTTTGCACCCCACCGCGATCATCGTAAATTGCCAATTCAACTCGATTGAACACGGTCTCTTTGCCAAAATCAATTTCCAGCCAATCCCTTTCATTCGGCGATTCGTAGCTTGTCCAACGATTCGTCGGTGAGGCAAGAAAATTAGTCTTGCCATCGATTGCTGAAGCGGGCACACCCCCGAATCGATCGTGATAACTGGCGGTGGCTTTGGGATACTCGGCTGCTCCGGCATTGAATGCCAGATTGCCTGGCGGGTTCGGCAACGGCGCAAGCGGCAACTCTGTGTCACCCCATGCTTCAAGTTCCGTCAACCCCGATACAAATCCGGCTGCATGCTTTAAAGTTACTTTCAATCGACTTACAGGTTGTGGTTTAAATTTCAAAGTATTAGGTCGATGCCCTTCAATTCGCTCCTCTTTGCGTTCATGCTCGAGAATCGCCCAGGAACCGTTCACCCAACGTTCAACTTGTATACTCTCGGGCGCGCGAATCCGGCTTTCCGATATCTCGCTATCATCCAGGACATAGAGCTTTACTGTGTCGAGCTCTCGTTCCATACCAAAGTCAACTTCGATCCAGTCGCTGTCAGAATTTGAACCTTCGCATGTCCAGCGATTGGGTGGATGTTGCAGATACCAATAGTTGCCATCGTTAATTTTAGATAGCGATGAATTTGCGGATGTTACCGAGGCGGTGATACGGGGAAAGTAGGTTCCATCATTATTGACGGCAAAATTGGTTCGCGTCTTCTTGTGTGGAGCTATTCCCGATTCGCTGGACCGAGGGAGTGGAGCAACTCCTGGAGCGACAAGCGGCTGGAGTGAGTCGGCGCTTGCCATTTTCTTTCCGTCGACCAGCAAATGCAGGCCCGGTCCCAATCGATAGCGATCTCCTTTTTTATCCCAGACAACACTTACCTCATGTTCTCGATAACGCACTCGATCCAGCGCGAAGTATTCCCACGCAGATGGCGCTAGGGGACGAATCTCGATCGCGTCATCGGTACGTGGAATAAAGCCTACCAGACCGGTGATCACCAAATCGCAATAGCCGGAGTGGAAATAGTGTTCTGAGTGGTTGTATCCATCATGACCTTCAAAGGATCCTGTATCGGGATGAAGCGCTTCGGCGAGGTAGGGTTTACCATTTTTTCTATGCGAGCGGGCGTAGATTTGTAGCAGGGTGAGATAATCATTTTTTGTTAACGAATTTCCACCGGATTGCAAATGATTGGCGAGTCCTTTGAGTGTTTGCGTAGTTGCATAGGGCCACGACTGGCCGCTCCACCAGCAACACGATTTTTGCAACAGAAACATCGGGTCGTTGCGTTCGACGGTGGAGGGACCAAAATCCGCAAAAAAGCCATCGCGCTGCATCAATTTTTTCCAAGCGGCGTCGAATGGCGTGGTTCCTTGTAGCATTCCGAATTGCCACGGAACATAGCCAATCAATTCTCTTCCGTGCGAATCACCCGCATACCGACCACTTTCATAGGTTCGGGTGAGGGCTTTCAAGGTGTAACCATCGCGTTGTTCATCATTTTTCAGAACAGGAAAGAAGAATTGACGTTTGGGGTCCCACATTTTTTCGAACATGTTTTCTTTGAGTTTCTCGGCTCGCGTTTGATAGTCCATAGCGATATCTTGTTTCCCCGCCAATTCTGCAATGCGTGCGATCGCGAGCATATCGCTCCACATGTAGGCATTGAAGGAGGGGCGGTAGCTGGGAGCGCCGCGGAGGATATCTTGGGATTGACGACTATTGATATTGAATTCCATCCCATCATCATGGCCGGTTTGCCAGAACAAACCGACGTGGGCATCGAAATGTCGCGACTGCCAGCCTTCTTGATTTTTGATAATGTCGGGAAGCAGTTCGATGAGTTCCGTTTGGTTGGGATGCACTTGATGACTTGCCCAGATCGAGTCGGCCAACCAAGTCGAATAATTGCGGGGTTGTGCGCCGGGAGTGCGTAGCCAGTAGCGAGCGTAATCTCTGGCGACGCGGGGATCGCGCAGCCACCTCGCTTCATAAATTTGA
>JBIKMB010000213.1:0-9843 GCA_044359485.1 Pirellulaceae bacterium
TTTTGCGGCTCACCATGCAACCCGCTGGAGGAAACATTCCTGATCAAGACTTTAACCCCGGAATTCCCCCAACGGCTCAAGCCAAAATCATTCGTTTTTACGAAAGTTTTCTGGAGCGTACTCCACAGCAGTGGGAGATTGCAGCTTGGATTAAACATTTCAACAAAGGTCTACCCGCCGATGACCTTCCCCGATCGCTGCTTGTATCCGATGAATTCTACGACAAGTCAGGTGGCAACAGCTCTGCGTTTATCAACCGTTTATTTTTAGTCTGCACCGGAAGACAACCATCTTTAGCAGAACGCAATCGGTGGCAACAACGCTTTTTGCAATTGGGTGGCCGCGACCGAACGGTGCTGGTTCGCGAGTTTTGGCGTGAATATGGCGAAGGTAAATTCTAGATCCGATCCGTTTTCATTAATCGGACTTGAGTTCAAAAGAGTTGAGGATCTCCGCTGGAACTCGACAAGGTTGATGCGATGAAAAATTGACAAAAGCCCAATTCGTTTCTGCTGCCACTAGTTTTTTCTCATCAGCCGGCCGCCATATCTCGTACTTGCGCAGCGATGTGACTTTTTTCATCGTTGCTACCCAAGTTTTGATAACAAGTTGATCATCCAAAAAAGCGGGGATGAGATACTCGATAAAGTGACTCCGCACAACCCAGCCCATCCCCAATTGTCTATACCTCGGCGCATCCCAACCCTGGGCAGCAGAGTGTGCAATTGCAGCATGCTGCAGCCAACGCACATACTGAATGTTGTTGACATGTCCTACTTGGTCGATGTCGTCTTGAGTGACGGTGTACTGGAATTCGTAGATCAGAGGCATGAGAATAATCAACTGGCCTTAAAGTTTATTTGAGCGAGTCCGCAGACCGTAGCGTCTAATATACCGGAAGTACGAAGCTAGGTGGGAGTAGACGCTGCCCCGAACACCCCAGCCCTTCTGGGACGGTTGGAATCTCTCGATCCGTTTCGCGGTTACACCGTGGCGGGCATGCGTTTGGTCAACTTTCTCGGATCATTTAGTTTGGTGACCGAAGCATTTCCGAATCTCAAACACCACAATACATGCCAGCTATTTCGTTTAATCGTTCGCAGGAATTTTTAGAAGCGATAACAACTGCGAACAACTTTGCTTATGATTAAGACCGCGTTGAATTCGGAACGGGCTGCATTTAGGCTACAAGCCCATCCGAAAACCATAAGGCCCACCGACTTTAGCCGCGGTTTTCCGGGCTTTCGGATAGGCTTGAAGTTTGTGGCAAGCCATTAAAGTAGAGATGCGTAAGACTACGCGAAGGGAGCTAATTCATTTTCTATGTCGAACAATCCAGATCAAAATCCTTTTTCCGTAGGATCGAATGCAGTACCTCCAGCGTCCTTTTCGCCTGGTCCAGGCGAGATAACCGAGGGCGATGATACGGGGGGAATTATTCCCTACAAGAACCCGAAGGCATTAATCGCCTACTACTTAGGGATATTCAGTGGTTTTCCTTTGATTGGAATCCCATTAGGACTAGCGGCATTTATTTTTGGAATCAAGGGCTTGCGGGATCGAGCTCGCAATCCGGTCATCAAGGGATCTGTGCATGCTTGGATCGGAATCGGCTGTGGCGGTTTCTTCTTCCTCTTTTGGACGTTTATCACGACCATCACTGTTATTGCCATTATCACGAACAATCGGTAGCCGATTCCACCGCTGATAAGCTCATGCCAATCAAAAAAAACGATGCAAAATACTCTATTTTTGTAAACTGCCTTTCCGAACGCTTGACACAAAAAAACAGATACTTTATGTTCATTATTGCTCTAGCCATTTTGAGCCGACTGCTGTCAGCCAGTAGTGCGTCTGATCGGCTCGAATTTAATGCGATCAAAGATTTAATGCGATTAAATATCACCGGAGAGTTTTGTTCATAAGTTAGAGTTTTGTTCATAAGTTAGCGGGAAGCTGATTCCAATAGCGACATGAATCGCACCTTTACAGGTCGAGAGAGGTTATGGGGACTGGAAGCCAGTGAAAATCATGCACCGGTTTCGGAAATCTAAGTCCCTGAGAATGCCTCTCCAAATACATGGAGCTTGGCGATGTCTTCCGAAAAACTACAGCCCGTTGATTGTGCGCAGGTCTCAAATCACAGCAGGCAACATCAAGCGAGTCATTCTCCCGAACCATCTGCAGCTGGGCAGCTAAAGAGTGGACCGATTCGCTGCAACAGTGTTCTTGACGTCGGCGAGGTAAGCCTGCCGACTGAGGGTGGTTGGCCGACCGAGCGCTTGCAGGAACTCAAAATGCTTCTGCAAAAGTACTGGGGTTATTCCGAATTTCGCCCCTTTCAAATCGAGTCGATTTCGGCCTGTTTAGCGCACCGCGATAGCCTGACGATCTTGCCTACAGGGGCAGGCAAATCGATCTGCTTTCAACTCCCCGCTTTGGCAATGGAAGGGACTGCCTTGGTGGTGTCGCCGCTGATTGCCCTGATGAAAGATCAAGTCGATGCGCTGCAGCGCAAGGGTATTGCAGCCGCCTTCGTCAACAGCAGCTTAACATCTCGCGAACGCGATAAAGTCATTGCGCAGATGAGCGAAGGGAAACTGAAACTGCTCTACATAGCTCCGGAAAGGTTGATGCTGGAGAGTACGCTGAGATATTTGTCTCAGCAAAAAATATCTTTTATTGCGATTGATGAAGCGCATTGCATCAGTGGCTGGGGACACGATTTCCGACCCGATTATCGAAAATTGGGTGAGTTAAGATTGAGACTAAAGGATTTGCCAATTCATTGCTTTACGGCGACGGCCAGCCCGCGGGTACGCGAGGATATAGTGGTTCAATTGAAATTGCGCGACGTGCAAAAATTGGTCGCCGATATGGATCGTCCGAATCTGCTGTACCGCATGATCCCCGCCATCCATCGGATCGACCAGATTTGCCAAATCATCGACCACTATCCCAAGCAATCTGGGATTGTATTTTGCTTGAGTCGCAAAGATACAGAGCGATTCGCGGCCGACCTGCGGCATAGAGGTTACAATGCGGCCGCCTATCATGCGGGTTTTGATATGCAGGAAAGACGCCGCGTACAGGAACGATTCCTCAGTGGTCAAATCGATGTGATTGTAGCTACGATCGCCTTTGGCATGGGAATTGATAAGTCCGATATACGCTACGTTATTCACAATAGTCTACCGCAATCCGTCGAACATTACGTTCAGGAAATCGGACGGGCAGGGCGTGACGGCTTGCCATCGGAATGTGTCATCCTGTATCGCAGCGCAGATCGATCCAAGCGGATCAGTCTTGCAGATAGTGAGACTCGAGAGCGAGCCGATTTGGTTCGAAACGAAATTCATCATATGGCCAATTTTGCAGCCGGAAGAGGTTGCCGGCGCAAAACGCTTCTTGCAACCATGGGTCAGTCCTTTAAATACTCAAACTGCGGAGCCTGTGATAACTGTTTAAAACATGTTCCCGAATTGCAAGAAAGTGAATCGGTTATCCTTTCCCTGCTGAGCTTCGTGAAAGAAAGGGGCGAAAACTATGGGAGCAAATACATTCGCGGTGTCGCCCGCAACGCCGCTTCGCCGCTACAAACCGACAAAGCATACAGTTCGCCCGCTCTCCAAGAAAACGGTGATTTAAGTCGATTCTCGGATATCGAATTGGAAGACTATATTGAGCAAATACTTAGTTTAGGACTGCTTGCTAGCAGCGGAAGCTACGGCATCTTAAAATTAACACCTTCTGGACGAAAAACGCTGCGGGACGGCAAGTGCCACTTACGATTGCTCAATCGATTTTCAAAGCCTAGCCCGATACAGCTCGGTAACTGGCGCCCGGCCGAAGATTGCGACAAAGATTTATTTCAAATTTGTCTTAAAAAACTTGCATGCCCCATTCGTTCAGTACAATCTCTGCCCAAATCTTTTGCTTGGCACCTGGCTTCATATCGTCCCACAGCCCCCCACACATTGCGAGACTGGTTGAAAGAACATCAGGTCGATCATTCATGGAATCTAGTGGAAGATAGCGATATGGCGGACCACTCCAATTTGGAAAGCGTGGACTCCGATAATTGGCTGCAGCGAATTTGCAGCTGGATGCAAGATTATTGCCACAAAAATGCTCTTTCAACCAACCAAAACCGATGGGCCGAATTCTTGACCTCCTTGCCGCACGAAAATGAGGTTGCCGATCAGATGAAGCGACTCCGTCTCAATTCGGCCGCCGTGCGGAACTTTCCCTTTTTCGATGCGGCAAAATCTATTTCGGAAATCCATTTTATCACCGGCTTGAGCGAATCGACGATCAGCGTTCATCTATGCAACTATATCGAAGCTCGCAATCTCAGCGACTGTAGCACTTGGGTTCCACACCCCGCAATTGCGGCTATCGAAGCCGCGATCACCCTTACTGGCAATGAACGACTCAGGCCAATTTTCGAGCACCTTGAGAGTAAGTATAGTTATAACGAGATTCGAATCGTGTCGGCCTGTTACAACGAAAAGCAGCGCAGCAAGTCGCTGCTTTCGGTCGCGGAATGACGGCATATTTGAAATGTGAATACAACCTGAATCAACCGAAAATCGATAGACTACTTGCGAAAATTCTGACGAGACTGCGGCGGATAAAAAAGAGGATTTGAAAATGAAATTGCATTGCGAAAGCCGACCTGCGGCCGCACCTGAGTTAGTGATGATTCACGGTTTGACGCGACGGTGGCAGACCTTCACGCCGCTACTCCCCTCACTTAACTCTCGCTATTCACTGACACTCATCGATCTACCTGGACATGGGGAGAGTCCCGCCAATCCACAGGGTTACGGCGTCTTACAACATGCGGAGGCGGTCATAGATTGGATAGATCAATTTACGGTCGAACGCTTCGATCTTTATGGACATTCTTTGGGAGCGATGGTTGCGTTGGAAGCAGCCGCACAGCGACCGGATAGGATATCACGTTTGATTTTGGAAGATCCACCTTTCGAAACAATGGGGTCCCGAATGGAACAAACCATTTATATGAGTCATTTTTCCCAAGTACATGCGATTCGCAATCGCGACGATTTTATGCGCGCCAGTCGAAGCGAGCAGGTTGGTATGCTAGGAAATATTTTGTTGAAGGATCCGGCATCTGGCACAACCCAGCGTTTGGGCGACCAACGCGACTTATCTTCGTTGCGCTTTATGGCTGCCTGCATGATGAAAATGGATGCGACCGTAGTGGAACCGGTGATTCAATTGCGTTGGTTGGAAAATTGGAACTGGGGCCACGCCGCCGCCCAGGTTGAGCAACCTACCTTGATCCTGCGCGCAGACGAGAAGGCAGGGGGAATGTTGACCGAACAAGACTGTTGTCGACTCTGCTCGCTCTTGAATGATCCGGTACCCATTTTTTTCGCCAACTCGGGCCATAATTTGCATTGGTTGCGCAGCGTCGATGTTGCTCACACTGTACATACCTTTTTGGACTCCTAATTTACCTGAGTCCCAAGGAGCTTTAACCTTGGCACAAAAGCAATCCTACTAAGACGGCTAAAACGAGAGAAACGACGTAGAGAAACGACGTAGAGAAACGAGTAGAGAAACGATCGAGACAGGTAAGTTCGATCAAAATAAGTTCGTCAAAAACAGGCCCTCAAAACATCGCTTATCAAGTGCTATGAAACTTGGGGAACGTCGTACGATTCCATCGTTCGCTCTACCCACAAACCTAGCGTTCTGGCTTCGCTCGCGGTGGAATATACGCTGGCCACGAAGTCATCCAGTTTTAATGTTTCGCATGGGAAATAAGAAAAGTTGCCAGTGCGATGAATTGTTTGGATTACCTCCTGAAAACTGATACAATCGCGCCAGCCCGGGCCGGTAGTATTACGAGCCAGCCTTTCCCTCGAAGACTCAATGATCTCAAAGGTTTGTTGATATGAAGAATGCAGCTGGCACACTTGTTATCTCCAACGGCACATTGATTATTGGCAATGACACGCCGCCGATCGCCAATGGTTGTCTAATCGCCGAAGATGGAATCATTAAATACGTGGGCCCCCTCGAAAAGGCTCCATCACTCGAACATCTTCAGCGCGACTCGCTTCGCACCATCGATGCCACGGGAGGTACCATTATGCCCGGATTGGTGGAAGCGCATTTCCATCCAACCTATTTCAATGTGGCGGCGTTAGAAGATTTAGATATCAAGTATCCGGTCGAATACGTTACCCTGTTAGCAGCGGCCAACGCCAAGCTGGCTCTAGAATGTGGCTACACGGCTGCCCGCAGCGGTGGAAGTCTCTTCAACATCGACGTCTGGCTCAAAAAGGCGATCGAGAACGATCTGATGCCCGGCCCCAGATTGGCTGCAAGCGGACGCGAAATATGCGGCGTCGGTGGCTTGATGGACTGGAACCCCGATTATCGAAAAATTGGGATGGAAGGACTCGTTCTGCTCATCAATGGTCCGGATGAAGCTCGCGCTGCGGTTCGAAAACTGGTAAAAGATGGTGTCGAATGGGTTAAGACCTATCCAACCGGCGATGCGGCTGCGCCGGATGTGAACGACCATCACACACTTTGCATGACTTTCGAAGAAATGCATGCCGTTGTCGCAACCGCGCACAATCATGGCCTGAAAGTGACCGGACACTGCCGAGCGACGGAAGGTATTAAGAACGCTTTGCGGGCTGGATACGATGCGATTGAACATGGGACATTCATGGATCAAGAGTCTTTGGATCTTCTGCTTGCGAGAGATGTCCCCGTTGTGCCTGCCCTCTTTTTTGAATTGATGAGCATACAGCGTGGACCCGAATTCGGGCTTCCACCTAAGGTGATTGAAGGCCATCAGGAAACCCTAGACGGAGGTGCCGAAAGCGCGCGAATCATTCTGAAAGCGGGGGGCCGACTTGGTATGGGAGGGGACTATGGCTTTGCTTGGAACCCTCACGGTGACTACGCCAAAGAGCTATCGTTCTTTGTCAACTATGTTGGCTTCACGCCGCTGGAAACGATCCGCTGCGCCACCAAGACAGGCTCGGAAATCATGGGCCGCGACTCAGAGATCGGTACACTCGAAGCAGGGAAGCTCGCCGATGTTTTGGTGGTCGATGGCGATGTCCTAGGCGATATTCGAATTTTGGAGGATCGCAAGCGATTCATCGCCGTGCTTCAAGGTGGAGTCGTCAAAGCGGGCAAATTGGCCCACCCTTGAGGACTGTGCAGGGAGCGCGCTAGATATGTGCAGGCGCGACCACACGCCAAACGCTGCACCTGCGGTTCTGGGGACAATGATCGCTTTGGCCCCTTTTTTCTGAGCAAATTCGACGAGACGTTTCACCGACCGTCTATTTTCAGCGCCGTGGCACGAGAGATGCACTATAGCCAAACTCGTTGGGCCAGCCCGACTGGCAGCAACTTCAATTCGAAACAGGTACCCCTTTGTGCATTTCATCCGAGGACAGAACAATCATGATCCATGAAAAGACCGGCGATATCTTGCAAACTGAATGCTTAGCCATTGCTCACGGGGTCGCCCCAAACGATGATTTTCATTCAGGACTCGCTTTGCAATTGCGGGAACAGTGGCCCGCGATGTACAAGGACTTTCGTCATTTTTGCCATGATCGACATCCGAAAGAAGGCGAGCTATGGATGTGGTCTGGCGTGGGTGGACATCGCATCATTTGTCTCTTTACCCAAGAAAACGCTTATGGACATGGTAAGTCGCCAGGTAAAGCCCATTTGGAATACGTTGCTCATTCTCTCAAAGCGCTGCGACAACTGATTGAAAAAGAAGAACTCGAGAGCGTCGCGATACCTCGTTTGGCAACCGGTGTGGGCGGCCTTGATTGGGAAGATGTGTATCCATTGATCAAGCAGCACTTGGGTGACCTTGAGACAACGATCGAGGTTTATACGGTCTATAAAAAAGAACCGGCTAAAGTATGAACATCGTTGAGGCAAGGCCCCTCTCGTTACTCGCACAATACTAGGCAAAATAGCGAAGATCCAAACCAAAGTGACCAAGAGTCTGACCTCTGGTATTTTGCTTTCACGAACCGACAGCTCTGTTTCAGTAATGCTGGGTTAGTAATACTGATTCAGTAATGCTGGTTCAGAGGATTATACTTCAACCAGCCCCTGCGTCGGCGGAATACTTTAATAGGCATATCACCCAAGGCACTGAGCCGCTGCTTCAATGCCTTGGGCTGATGGCGCGATAGCTCTGCTTCTCTTCTTGCAACGTGGGGCAGAGAACGCGTTCGGTCCTTCGCAAAACATAGGCTTGTAACACAGTTCTGCGTTTGGCAGCAAAAGCGTCAACGAAGTTGTTCAAACCTTACTAATGAATTTCTACTTAGGTTTAGATTCACCATCCGCTGCTTGAGATTTTCGAACGATTTCCACTCTAGCACCGGCAGGGGAGGGAGGAATCAAATCGTATTTATAGGTTGCTTGGATCGCGGCAACGGTTCGGTCTACGGAACCTTCCAAGCAAACCTCATCGTTCCACAGCACCTTAATGGGCTGACTCAAGTCGAGAAGCTCATCGCTCAAGTTGAGAATAATTCCGTTAAGATCGCTGCCGGACAGTCGTATTTCCTGCCCAACTACCTCGGCAGTCAGTAACGTTCCTCCTTTGGCTTGATCTGGGGCAACCTCAAGCCAATAAAACCGCTGATGAACGACATCATCTTGCTTCCAAACAACTTTTTTGGGCCAGCCTTGTCGAGTGAATTGTGCCATCCATGGGAGCCCTTCGGCATCCTGACGATCCATCCAGTGCCCTTTATTAGGATAAATTTTAACCAAATGTTTGTACCCTCCAGGATCCTTGGCTTCCAATTCATCCAGTTGTTTGCTCCATTTTTCCGCCACCGCATTTCTTTGATAGGCAGAGTCGTTACCCCCCATAAAAAGTGCGAATGGAAGATTGCGTAAACCGAAGGGTTCGGTTTCATTTGGATGTCCCGCCATCATGCTCGCTGCTGCCAATCGATCTGCCATTCGAGGAGCAAGCTGATAGACGCCATCGCCACCTGCCGAGTAGCCTAAAAGATAAACACGATCCGGATTTACCTCTTCAAATAGAACCATGTTTTCGATGAGTCGAATAAAAAGTGGATCAATATGATCTTGATGCCACAAGTTCCAGGTATCTGTGGGAGCTCTGGGAGCAACATAAACACCTTCCTTGGGTTCATACAGACGAATCTGATTCTGCCATTGACCATCGTTGACTCGTTTGGGTGCACCGCCCCCTCCATGCATTGAGATATAAAGACTTCGACCACCTTCCGGTTTTTCGCCAAAAACTTTGTACTCAAATTTCATGGCAAACTCTCCTTGCCGAAGCTCTTTCGCTTCGAACTCTGGCTTACGAGTCTCCACGATCGATTTGCGAAGAGATTCAACGACCAATCCATGGATCTTTTTTGATTGCTCGGCAGTCAACGTAAAGGTGGAGTAGGCATCCAACGCACTTAGCGTGAGACGCTTGTCGCTGGCTAGCGAAGTTGCATAGGCCACTAGATCTTTGCCCGAGACAATCTCGGTAGCTTTGGAATCAACTTGGGCTGAAGTCGAAGTGGCAAGCACGGGTATAGTGCCAATGAACATGAGAATTACGCGGCCAAGATGTGCGTGGAAGCTGTCGGCGAGCTTGGTTTGCATAAAGTTTCTTTTTTCTTTCTTACGGTCACGAATAAATGTGAGAGCGAATAAATGTGAGAGCGAATAATGCTGGGACTTGGCCCTGCGATATCGAGGGAGTTTTCCAGCAAAAAACATGGGCCGAAAGAAGCATCCAATCGAGACGGAGATCACCTCAAGCGCTCGCAATTG
>JBIKMB010000425.1:0-2767 GCA_044359485.1 Pirellulaceae bacterium
TGCTTTGCTCTTCAAAACGCCCATCATTCCGAGCGCGATCTAAGGAGTCGATGGCGGCGCGACTCGCTTGCGCGGGCTGCGATGAGAGGTTATTCATGTCGGCCAGTGGCTCCCCACTGCGTTCACCCAAACGCTTATCTCGCGAGACGTTCTCGCGTGTTACGCCATTGCTTTGTAATTCGGCGAGAGAATCTGAAGGCGCTGCGGCCATACCACTAGGTACGTCAGGAGCGGGTGCTGGGGCAGCATCCAGCCTACTTACATCTCCACCCAGCATTAGGCCGCTTTCATCAACCGTGGTCTCAGCCGTTTTACTTAACTCGACGGGGCCAGCTCCTGGTAACACAACACCACGATCCCAAGTTTCCATCGCGCGCCCCGGTTGGAAATAACCACCCATCGAACCGTCAGAACCCGACGTGCTCGCCGCTGGCGAGCCTACCACTGGACCATTTGGAGCTGGTGGCATCCCAAAATACTCTCGTGGCTCGCGGCTTGCTTTCTGACTGACGGTGTAGCGTGCTTTCATGCTCGTATTGAGCATCAATGCGCTGCATAGCAATACAAAACTTGCCGCAACACTAGCGGAAATCACCAGCAACTTTGAACGGAGTCGTTGGCCCCATTTTTTCTGCCACGGCAGGACGCTCAAAACTTTTTGTGTAGTGTTAGCCGGCTCTTCACCTAAGACAGCCAATACTTTCGCACGTTTATCAGCCGACAATTTCCATGTTTCAACTTCACCCGCGCTCTCGCCCGGGGTTGCGTTCATTTTTCCCTGCTCTCGCACGGCCCAATCATTCAGAGCGCCATGCAAGATTTGCAACTGGCCATACCAAGCGGCTAACTCCGGTCGTTGATCCATCAGCTCATGCAATTGAGACGCTTCAAAGTCTGAAGCTTCGCCCAAAACCAGCGCGGTCAGTCGCACATCAATAGCTGGTTCTATGCCATCGGGAAGTAGTTGAGTATTCATTTTAATTCACTCCTCTCCATCGGTTGCAGACCTTTGGCGAGTGTTTGCATAATTGTGTGCAAGCGAAATCCCACATTACTGACTGTCAAGCCTGTTCTTTCGCTGATCTCGCGATACTTTAGACCCTCGAAATATTTTAAACGCACTAACTGCTGGTCCATCTCCGGCAATTTCTCCAGCAGTCGATTGAGATTTTTAGTTGTTTCCATATTTTGAAGCACTACATCAGGTAGCTGATCTTTATCTTCAATACATTGGATGGCTTGTTCGTCATCGCTATGCAAAACTTCTCTCTTTGCTTTGCGCAGATGATTCCATGCGGCATGACGCACGCACTGGTACAGCCAAGCTCTCGGCGACTCAACATCCTTCCAGTTCGCATGCAATTGAAGAAAAACGTCCTGCACAATTTCTTCCGCAACAGCCCTGCGACCTGTTAAGGAAAACGCAAACCGAAGCAAATTCGATTCCTCGTTTTCAAACAGCGACCGCAGAGTGATTCCATCTTTCGTTGATGGAACACCCGAATTGATTTCCGATTTGGATTTCAATGGCGTCGGCTGAAGCATGAAGGGATTACACGATTTTCCACATAACAGTGTTACTCTTGAGCAGTCGGACGTTTCTCACATGCAAAAATAGAACCACCTAGGCGCGGTTTCTTAGAATAAAATCGCCATTTTCCATCAAAATCGAAGCCGGGGCACCCAAAAGAAGTAGTTCCAGATCCAATTTGTCGGAAAGAGAATGCTGCAGGCACGGAGGGGTATAACGCGACCATCAGCCTCCGAGTTCCCGGAATTTGTTTTTGACTCCAGAGAACTAGGGCCACTCTGGAACGCATTCGCTCTCCGCGTGAGACTCGCTGTGATCCCAATCATTGGCTCCACCAGCCCAACGGGTGAAAGGTTCATTTTCGCAAAACATGAAACCGCGAGCGAGTCGAGAGGGAACTTTGAATGGTCTTGCTGGATAGATCCTGCTTTGTGTACCGTTCCAAACACTTGCATGAGCCTAACGGCAGGGGCGGGTTTTGAGGGATCCGTTTTTTCGTCGCGAGACTTGCGACGATGAGAAGCGACAAAACACTTCGGTACCGATCGTTATCAGCGATCTCGCTTCGCGCACGAGCCTTTCGTATGAGGGTCGATGTAGCTGGGGCGTTTGGTGGTCGAATGATCGTCGCGGATATGCGCGATATTTGGCATTAGTCTCTAAGGCTACCACGCTGCGTTCGGGCTCTGTTCGCCTTGCATGATTCGGAATCTTGGAGGACAATGTGAAGCAGGCCGAGTGCGACTCGGTAGGCATGCGATGAAAGGCGAAAAATGTCGGACGAACTTGTGTTGGCCAAATTAGGTCAGGGCCCAGAAATATTTTATAGCCTGCAAGGCGAGGGGACATCCGCCGGTTTGCCGAGTATTTTCGTTCGCAGCAGTGGTTGTAACCTGCAATGTTATTGGTGCGATACAGACTACACCTGGAACTGGCAAGGAACCAACTACATCCATGCTCGCGACGACAGTCAACACTCCAATAAATTCGAGCGACGGCAAGTTCAGATTAGAATGCGGGCTGCTGAAGTTGCAGCACGCATTCTGGAGATCGATTGCCTGAACGTTATCTTTACCGGTGGAGAGCCGTTGCTGCAGCCTTTGCGACTAGCTGAAGTTGCCGACATCTTAAAATCCAAGAATCCCAAGTATGAGTTTGAGATCGAAACCAATGGAACAATGATTCCGCCACCTTCCCTGGATGAAGCGATCAAGCGGTATAACGTTTCGCCCAAAT
>JBIKMB010000214.1:0-9777 GCA_044359485.1 Pirellulaceae bacterium
CAAGCGGTTGCGTTCTCGTTCGAAATAGAGCAACGCCATGCGGTCGCGAAAATGTTTTCGCTCGACTTTCATTTGGCTCTTGCGGAAAATAGAGGCGAAGTTATGAAACTCGTTGCCGTTTTCTCCAATCTTCTTGAGTTGTTCAAATTTTTTGGTGCCAAGTCCATTTTTGAGAATATCGTCATCCAACGAAAGATATTGTCGATGGGAGCCGGGGTCCCCTTGGCGGCCGCACCGGCCGATGAGCTGGCGATCGATACGGGCTGCATCATGCAATTCGGTGCAAATGACATGCATCCCGCCAATTTCATTGACGCCAGGAGCCAGTTTGATGTCGGTACCGCGTCCGGCCATGTTGGTGGCTACTGTTACCTTGCTTCGATGTCCTGCTGAGGCGACGATTTCAGCTTCTCGCGCGATTTCGGATGCGTTGAGCACTTCATGTTCGATGCAAGCCGCCTTGAGCAGCTTGGAAAGTTCCAAGGATTTATCGATAGAGCGGGTGCCGATCAGTACCGGCCGGCCCAGGCGATGCATTTCTCGAGTTTCTTCGACGATTGCCTTAAACTTTTGATCCATCGTACCGTAAACGCGGTCTGGTAGTTTCTTGCGTTGCGGGGGGCGGTTGGTGGGAACTTGTATTACAGGCGTTTTGTAGATGCGTTTCAGTTCGCGAGCGCTAGTGGCAGCTGTACCTGTCATACCGGCCAGTTGCTTATAACGCTGAAAGAGATCTTGAACGGTGATGCGAGCCGCTTGTCCCATTGGCACGCTGACGTCGATACCTTCCTTCGCTTCGATGGCTTGATGAATACCATCTCGCCATTTGCGACCCTCCGCGAGACGACCCGTGAATTCATCCACGATGACGATCTCACCGTCGCGGACCACATATTGCCGCTCGCGAAAGAATTCTCGCAGCACTTTGACAGCTCGTTCAATGTACTCGTATAAATCGATCAGCGGCACTTGCAGCATAACTTCATCGCGAGGAAGCGATCGAACCAGTTGTCGACCACGGGCCGTGAGCTCATATTTTCGAGTATCGTCCTCGACGGTGTAGTGTTCCTCAAGCGCGAACTTGCTGGCATGCTCGCAAGCCCATTTAAAAGTGGCAATCACCGTTTCGCGGGCGTTGTCACCGAGCGAACCGATGATAAGAGGCGTTCGCGCTTCATCGATCAAAATACTATCGGCTTCGTCCACTAGACAAAAGTGCATCCCACGCTGGACCGGTTGCTCGCCGCTGGAATTCCAACGCTCCGAGCTGCCTGCACCGAGAAAATCACCGACGGTTCGCCCTTGGGCTCGCATCAGCAAGCGATCTCGCAAAAAATCGAAACCGAATTCTTTGGCCGTTCCATAGGTGATGTCTGAATTATAGGCTCGGCGCCGATCATCGGACGAACTGTCGGTGAGGACTTTGCCAACCGATATTCCCAACGCATCGAAAATAGGCTTCATCCAATCGGCGTCGCGTTCCGCCAAATAATCATTGACCGTAGCCAAATGAGCCCCTTTGCCAAGTAGCGAGTGCAGATAAAGGGGAAGGGTGGCAGTCAAGGTTTTTCCTTCACCGGTTTGCATCTCGGCGATGCAACCCGTGAAAAGGGCAATGCCACCCAGCATCTGAACATCATAATGTCGCATGTTCAGCGTTCGACGTCCCGCCTCACGGCACAACGCGTAGGCTTCAGGCAGCAAAGCATTCAGCGTTTCACCACTTTTCGCGCGATATCGCAACGACAGACTCGCTTTGCGCAATTGGGGTTCGGTCAAACCTCGCATCTGCTCTTCCATCGCGTTGATCTGATGCAACATCTTTTGCCAATTCGATCGACTGCGAGAGCGTTGCATGAAATTTGGAAGCCAACTGGTCCAACTCAACTTGTCCAAGTCGCGACTCACCCCTCGACTTCCCACTTGGGATTTCTGGGGCACCGAAGAGGAATTTCGAGGTGAACCACCATCCTCGATCACTGGCTTCTCGGAGGAATGATGAACCGCCAAAGTTTGGGTTTCATCGGTGGGCTGGGGAATGTTAGATGTCGAGTTTAATACAACCGACCTCTCCGTAGCGGAGCCAGACCCCGTGGAAGAGTGAGCATCATTTCGATCGGATTCATGTTTAGGCACGTTCTCGAGCGCTCCGCTGATCGTCGAAAGGGAAAGTCTGTCCAGGAGTGAATCGGTTCACCTCTCAATTATTCTCAATTTTTGTTTCTTTGACAAAGCGAAAGGAGGTTGGTTCCACAATATCTCACAGGGTAGCCCAGTCGAATCGCCTGTTCAAAGTGGATTTAGTTGGTGCCTTGGGTTAAATGGGGGGTGTGGGGTGTTTTAGTGTGTTAATCTGTAAGGATTGTATTTTTTTTCTTCGAAGTACCGAATGCCACGGCCGATCCTTCTGTAACGAAGGTTAGGAATCCTCCGTCCTGAGAGATACGGTACTATGAAACTATCCCGATCACTTTTCCGTTTGGCACTTCTTGGAGCGTTGATTAGCGGAGTCAATGCGTATGGCCAAACTCCAGCCAGCGGTGCAAAATCGACTACGGATGATTCGCCTGCATCCTCGGTGTTACCCCAGAAAGTTGTCGCTGATCGCTCAGCGCAAACCTTGGGAGACACAAAAACTCTAGGTGACACAAAAACCCTAGGTGACACAAAAACCCTAGGTGACGCAAAAACCCTAGGTGACGCAAAAACTCTGGGCGATACAGCCACGCTCGGCGACGCGGCGGTACCATCAGGAGTAACAGAAACCTTACCTCAACCCACTTTGGCGCCTGTGCCTCTTCAGTGGAGAGCTCCCGTAGTTCCCGAAGGTGCGAAGTCGCTTGGTGATACCAAATCATTGGCCGATGAAGACTCTGAGGGGCTCGGTGCAGTTGGGGGCGGAATGATCGGTCAGGGCATTCCTTTGCACTCGACTGGTTATATTCTCGGCTCGGACGAGCCTGCAGCGGATGCGGCACCGAAAGCCGAACCGGCCAAGGCTGTGAGCGGCAATTGCGATTCGGTGATTGGATCGTGCTCGACTGAATCGATATGTGCATCGTCTTGCAATGGTTCCTATTATTGGCTGGATGCCGAAGCGCTGTTGTGGTTTGGTGATAACCTCAATTCACCTCCCTTGGTTACCACAGCAGCGGCCGGCGTCGGCCCGATCTCTGGAGCACCTGGTGTAGCGAACGCGTTTGGTGGACCGGATGGAATTGATCCCGGATTGTTGCCTGGTTATCGCATGTCCTTCGGGACATGGCTAAATGATGAACGGACGCTGGGCGTCGGTGCTCGAGTGTATGGATTGTTCAGCGGTGGAAACAGCTTTGCGGATTCCGGAGCAGGCAACAATTCAGTAGGCCGACCGTATGTAGACTTCAATTCAGGATTGGAAGCTGTATACGACGTGAATTTCGAACTCAACGGAGTCCCGCACTGGGAAGGTCGCGTCGATGCTTCCAACGATCTGTCGATGATCGGAGTGGATGTGCTGGGTAAAGTTTTGATTATTGGCGATCATTCTCATCGCGTGAACATGCTGGCCGGTTATCAATTCAACCGGTTGGACAATGACTTGAGCATTCGCAGTTTCCGAACTAATCTCTTAACGGGTGACGGTATTCCTGATGGTACCACATTCGATACTACGGATAGCTTTTCGACCAGCAACACGTTCCATGGTGGTGCTTTAGGAATGGAGAGCGATTTCCGCCGTGGTCGATTCACGGTCGGTTCACTGGTCAAAGTGGGTATTGGAAACTTCTCGCAGGATGTGAATATTCGTGGAGCGACGACGACAGTGGATGGTCAGACCCAAGCGGCGACCGCTACCACCAACGGCGTGTTGGCTCAAGGAAGCAACGCGGGTGTCTACAGTCGCGAGCGTTTTGGATTCATGCCAGAGATTGGGATGAAGTTGGGTTACGATCTACGCAGCAATGTTAGGTTTACTGTAGGTTACACGTTCCTCTACTGGTCGGATGTAGCTCTCGCGGGTGACCAGGTCAACCCGATGGTAGACCTGTTGCAAAACTCCGACAATCCAAGTTTCACCTTCCGAGAAACAGGCTACTGGATGCAGGGCCTCGACCTAGGGCTGAGCTTCAGCTACTAAATAACGCAGCCGGGGTATATCAACCTCCAGTTGCTCGATTTGCATAAAAGAAGGGCCAGGGCGAAATTCGCTTTGGCCCTTCTTGCATTTTGGGGTCAATGGTGGAGATTCGGCGACAAAACACCTATACTAAACGGGTCTTTGCGCTACGCACCGCGTCTGTTTCCCGCCTTTTGTGACCTCACCTTATGCATTCTGGCAATTGGTTCCCTATGAGTTTTCGGTATCGATCCCTGCTGGTTTTCGGTTTGATCTTCGCGTTGATTGGCTCGTTGGGTGGAGCGAGTTTTGGTGAACCGCCGGGAAAACCGCTGGGAAAATTGTCTTTTAACCAAGATATTCGAGCGATCCTATCGGATGCTTGCTTTCAATGTCATGGGCCGGACGATCAGCAGCGCCATGGCGGTTTGAGATTAGATCAATCCACGGCTGCGTATTCGGCAGGGGAGTCGGGGAAGGTCGCTATAGTGCCAGGCAAGGTAGATGCGAGTGAAGTGAATCTTCGGATCACGAGTAGTGATCCGGAAATTCAGATGCCGCCCCCGGATTCAGGTAAAACGCTGTCGAAGGCTCAGGTGGAGTTGCTGCGTCGTTGGATTTCCGAAGGCGCGGCTTATGAAGAGCATTGGGCCTTTCGACCGGTGACGCGTCCCGATGTCCCGAGTGTGCCCAATATGTCGCATCCGATCGATGCATTTTTGGAAGTCAAAAGAAAAGAGGTTGGACTTGAAGCTCAATCCGAGGCGGATCGGATCACATTGATTCGCCGTTTGACCTTGGATCTGCATGGTATTCCGCCGACTCCCGCAGAGATTGACGCATTTGTGAACGATGCCTCTGCGGATGCGTATGAAAAATTGGTGGATCGCTTGTTGGCAGCGCCTCGTTACGGTGAACGGATGGCCGTTCAGTGGCTGGACTATGCTCGTTATGCGGACAGCAATGGATTCCAAGTAGATAGCAGTCGGTATCAATGGCCTTGGCGTGATTGGGTGATCAGGGCGTACAACCAAAACATGCCCTTTGATCAATTCACGATCGAACAGAATGCGGGTGATATGTTACCCAATGCTTCGGAAACGCAAATTTTGGCGACCGGGTTTCATCGAAATCATAAGCTCAACGGTGAAGGTGGTATCATCGCAGAGGAATGGCGAGTGGAAACCGTTATCGATCGCGTTGAAACCATGGGACTCACCTGGCTAGGACTCACTTTTAATTGTTGTCGTTGCCACGATCATAAATACGATCCGATCACGCAACGCGAGTTCTATCAAATGATGTCTTATTACAACAATGTGCCGGAGAGTGGAACGCTTCAAGGTGAATCGCGAAACACCGAACCGACACTCAAGGTTTTTGCAGCAGATCATAAGATCAAGCAAGAGGAGCTTTCACAGCAGCTTGCGGCGCGTAAGAAGGAGTTGAGTGAGTTACAGAAAGGGATTCGCCCATTAGCCGATCAGTGGGCGACCGAGCAAGGTGCGGCTCTGCTGGCCAGAAAATCCATGTGGACACAGTTGAATGTAACGCAAGCAAAGTCAACTGGTGGAGCGGATATAAAAGATCAGGGTGACGGTGTGTATCTGGTATCAGGTGCCAATGCTGCTTTTGATAATTATGAGGTGCGTGGTAAAGCAACTGCTGGTCTGTTGACCGGCATTCTACTGGAGTGTTTCATCGACCCAAGCTTACCCGAACAGAGCTTAGGTCGTTATCCGAATGGAAATTTTGTTTTGACACGGGTTGATGTCGCGGTTCGCGAGCCGGGTGCGGAGAAACCTCAACAAGCCAAGGTTATCAAAGCCGTCGCGGATTATTCGCAAAATGGTTGGGATATTGGAAATGTGGTAAACGGCAACAAAGGTCGCGGCTGGGCGGTGGATGGGCCGACGAAAAAGGAGAATCGCAAGGCATTCTTTGTGCTGGAAACTCCGCTTCAGATTACCAACCAAAGTGAAGTAACCATTCGGCTCGAACACGATGCCATTCCGCAGCACAACATTGGTAAATTTCGCTTGTCAACGACGACCGTTGCGGGTGATACGATTCGGCTCGATGAGGTTCCACTTTCGCCGATACTTTTGGAAGCTGTGCAAGCAAAAAGTGAGAATCGAACCGATGCGCAGTGGTCCGAGTTGGAGCGATACTATTCGGATCAAGTGGAAGGGCCTTTGCAGGCTAAAAAACGCGAGATCGCTGCAGTTCAGAAATCGATCGCAGAGTTGGAGGGCGCGGTACCAACTGCCATGGTGATGAAGGAAGGGAACGTTCGCGAAACTTTTGTGTTGAAACGAGGGCAGTACGATCAGCCTGGAGATAAGGTGGAACGCAAATTACCTGCAGCCTTGCCGCCGCTGCCTGAGGGAGCACCCAATGATCGATTAGGATTGGCAAAGTGGTTGGTGAGCGATCACAACCCGTTGACGGCGCGGGTGTGGGTGAACCGAGCTTGGGAAAGATTCTTCGGGACGGGTTTAGTCAAGAGTTCCGAGAACTTTGGGTCGCAAGCGGATTTTCCATCGCATCCTGAATTGCTCGATTACTTGGCGGCGGAATTTATGCTTCCGCGGGATTTGCCCAAGGTGAATGGCCAAGCTCCCCAGCGTTGGGATATGAAGTCGTTGCAAAAATTTATTGTCATGAGCGGAGCTTATCGTCAATCATCGAAAGCGACTGCCGAAGCTCGAACCTTGGACCCAGAGAATCGTTGGATCGCGCGGGGCGCAAGGTTGCGACTGCAGGCGGAATTTATTCGCGATGCAGCGCTAGCGGTTAGCGGTTTGTTGGCAGATCAAGTGGGAGGCCCCAGCGTTAAGCCCTACATGCCTGAGGGAGTATGGGATGAAACGAGTCGCTATGGGGATTTAAGAAACTACAAGCCCGATATGGATGCGGGACGTTACCGTCGATCGATGTACACAATTTGGAAACGAACCGCCGCACCCCCATCGATGCTTTTGTTCGATGCACCTAATCGCGAAGTCTGTACCGTCAAGCGATCGCGGACCAACACCCCGCTGCAAGCTCTTTCACTGCTCAATGAAGTTACCTTTGTCGAGGCCGCGCGCGGCTTGGCAGTTAGGATGCTTCAAGAAGGTGGCGAATCGCACGAAGAGCGAATCCGCTTTGGTTTCCGACTGGTTGTTGGACGCGAACCGAATGCACGGGAGTTGGAGGTGCTCAAAAACGGATTGAGTGCAGATCTCGCGGAAATGAAAAACTCGCAGGCTGCGGTGGATGGCTTACTGAATGTTGGACTGAAGAAAGAGTTACCGAAGTTCGAACGATTCGAATGGGCGGCTTATACTTTAACGGCAAATATTCTTCTAAATCTCGATGAGTTTGTGAATCGACCATGAGTATCAAGAACCAGAACGTGAGAATAGCAGATCAACTCAATCGTAGAATTTTTCTGGGGCGATCCGGATTGGGTGCGCTGGCGTTTCCGTTTCTAACCCAGGGAGTGAGTGTTGGAGCTGCCGAGGGTCGAGGGGAAGTATCGGGCTTACCTCATCATCCGGCGAAAGCCAAACGCATTATCTATTTGTTTCAAAGCGGCGCTCCATCGCAAATGGATTTGTTTGATCCGAAGCCAGAAATGGAAAAACGTCGCGGCGAGAATTTACCAGATTCCATTCGTCAGGGACAGCGTTTGACCACGATGACCTCGGGGCAATCCACGTTTCCTGTCGCTCCTTCCGTGTTCAAGTTCGAGCCGCGTGGAAAGAGCGGTATGATGATGAGCGAATTGCTTCCAAATATGGGGAGTGTGGCTGACGAATTTTGCATGATTCGATCGATGCACACCGAAGCGATCAATCACGATCCGGCAATCACTTTTTGTCAAACTGGATCGCAATTGGCGGGGCGTCCCAGCATCGGATCGTGGATGAGTTATGGGTTGGGTAGTGAGAATCAAGATCTTCCAGCCTACGTTGTGTTGACGAGTTTTGGTAGTGGACGACCCGATGATCAACCTTTGTATGATCGATTATGGGGAGCAGGTTTTCTCCCTTCGCGACATCAGGGAGTAAAGTTTCGAAATTCGGGCGATGCAGTTTTGTATTTGAGTGATCCACCGGGCGTGACGCGATCGATGCGCCGGCAAACATTGGACCGACTGAAGTCGCTCAACGAGGAACGAGCGACTGAGTTGGGGGACCCAGAGATCCAGGCGAGAATTGCGCAGTATGAAATGGCATTTCGTATGCAGTCCAGTGTGCCCGATTTGTTGAATACATCCGATGAGCCCGCTCACATTTTGGAAATGTATGGTAAGGATGTCCATCGTCCTGGATCCTATGCGGCCAACTGCTTGCTCGCGCGGCGATTGGCGGAACGCGATGTTCGATTCATTCAGTTGTTCCATATGGGCTGGGACCACCATGGAGATTTACCCAACGCGCTGCGCGGGCAATGCAACGACACCGACCAGGCAACTGCCGCCTTGATCAAGGACTTGAAGGCCCGAGGATTATTCGAGGACACTCTCATCGTCTGGGGAGGGGAATTTGGCCGGACGATTTACTCGCAAGGGGGAGTTTCCGCGACCAATTACGGACGAGATCATCACCCGCGTTGTTTCACCATCCTTTTGGCTGGGGCGGGAATACGGGGAGGCTTCACTTTGGGTGAAACGGACGAGTACTGTTACAACATTGTCCGCGACCCGGTGCACGTGCATGACCTGAACGCCACTATCCTCCATTTGATGGGTGTAGATCATACGAAGCTAACTTATCGGTACCAAGGACGGGATTTTAGATTAACTGACATACATGGCGAACTAATTCGACCTATCTTGACGTAGAGCGATCGTCTTTCTTGGAAGCTGCAGCGCGAAAAAAAACGGAATTTGGAATTAACCTACCTTATTTGGTGGGTTAACCTGACGATAAAGTAATGTGAGGCGAATTATTTTACTACTAATGGGTTGACTCGAATGCATGGTATCGATCAAGCACTGACAGCGAATGAGGCGCGGGCCTGGCAGCGTGTCTCGCAGTTGTTGCAGCGGCTTGGCGAATTTTTGGACATGCCCTTAGAGGTCTCGCGGATTCATCAATCTTTGGCGGACGCATCGCGTCAGGTGCATCTAGGTGGCGAAGGGGATTCGATTTTTTGGATGGTTCGCGCCGCCAACCAGCTCGGTTTGCACATTGCGCCGATCGAGATGACGTTCAACGACTTGACGTCGGTGGCACAGGAAGGATTGCCCGTCGCTCGGTTCGTGGAGGATAAAGGGGAGGGAGATTGGTGGCTGATACATCGCGCATCGTGGGGGCGTTTTGAAGTCCAGATTATTCGCGACAGTGGAATTGAAGAGCGAGTCATCAGTCAGCGCAAACTGAAGAATTTGCTCGGCTTCGAAACGGCGACGAGCAAACAATTATTTTTCTTGGCGGAAGCGACCAAGATCGGTCACGGCGTGCAGCACTCAAGCGCTTGGGAGCGGGATTCTCATAGCACGCATGGCCATAATTCTCATGGCCACAGCCATCATGCGCACATGCCTCCTGTGTCGCGATTGCTGGCGATGATTAGGCTGGACTCAGGCGATATTGGCATCATAACGTTATTTGCTTTGGTGATTGGCTTATTGGGCTTGGCGACACCGTTGGCAGTCGAGTCGTTAGTCAATACGGTGGTTTTTG
>JBIKMB010000215.1:0-9774 GCA_044359485.1 Pirellulaceae bacterium
TTCGATGCTGAAACGAGGTCAGAAAAAGGGCGAAAGTATTGTGGGACGAATGGAAATGGCTGCCTACAATACGGACATACTTGAGCAAGTCCTTTGTGGGCAATAACTTAATTGTGCGCTGGCCGTGCAAGAATTTGCCTTATTTTTTTCGGCAATTTTAGCAGTATAATCTGGGCGTTAACAGGACGAATAATTCCTTTGAATTTGCAATAGAAACCCCATGCTTCATCACAACACAAAGCGTCCCAGACAAATCCGCGATCGGTTCCAAACGCTGAGAAAAAAGCAACAGCGATTAATGTTTATTGAGATGCTCGAATCGCGTGATCTGCTCGCTCGAGTTGCCTGGGATGGAGAAGCCGGAAATGCATTATGGTCCAATCCGTTGAACTGGGATGGAAACGCTCTACCGATAGCAGGGGACTCTGTCGTCATTAATGCGCCTGGAAATGTTCAAGTCGTTTACGATTTAGATCATGATTTGCAACTCAGCGAACTCCATTTGTCTGACAATCTGCAGTTAATCAATGGAAGCATCCAAGTTTCTGGAGCGTTCTCTCTCCAAAACGGCAACACCTTAATCAGCGATAATGCTGAATTTTATGCAACAGGTACATCCAATATTAACTCTGCGAATTTGCGAGCGTTAAACGGCGGCTTAATCCAACTCGAGCAACTGTCAGCCTACGCAAATGAGAATAAAGATGATTCCTTGCGCTACATATCCGCAGTTGGTGTCGGATCAAGAATTAACCTGCCCAAACTTTCGACTCTCAGCAGTGTCATCGATCCTTGGGATGAGCTCCGCATCGAAGCCCTCCAGGGTGGACGAATCGAAATCGGAACGATGGCGACCACCACGCAAGTCACTGGTGGAGCAGTACTCGTAACAGCGGACGGTGGAAGTTCGATGTTAACGAGCAAGGTAGATATTCCCAAACTTTCGCTGTTCCGAGGAAATCCCTGGGATTCAACTCCTGGATTTTTTGCATCCCGAGGAGGAGAAATTGCTTTTGGAAACTCTGAATTTATCAATGCTACTTTATCCCTCTCTTCCTCCGGTAAGTTGGTGGGCAATGCGGAATTGCTCTCGGGCAGTCGCCTGCAAGGAAGTGGCGTATTTTATGGCTCGATTGAGAACTCGGGTGTCGTGTTTGCCGACAGATCGTTACGAATTACAGGAGACTACACTCAGTCGGTTACCGGTGAGTTACAAACTCATATCAATGGTCTTCAAGGGGGATCCGATAGCAGTTTATTGGTTGTGGATGGTAAGGCGAGTGTCGATGGTGTACTTCGCATCATTCGCCCCGGTAATTTTAATCCATCGCTGGGACAACAAATTACCGTTCTCTCTTCAGATGATTTAAGTGGTACATTCAACGCTATTTTTGGTCAGTCCTTTTCAAGTGGCACAAAACTAACACCACGTTATGATGAAAATACAGTAAAACTATTGAGTATTATCGATGCCGGACCGCGAGTCAGTACGATCCTTAATTCAAAGCCGATTCGAGCCTTCAGTTTTCTTGATGTTCAATTCGATGAGTCCGTTCAAAGTTCATCCTTTACGCAAGATGATGTCTTCTTTTCTGGTCCCGGTGGCTTCATCGATATCTTATCGATTGAGACAATCGACAATGATCGTTATCGTATTCACTTTCCTTTGCAGTTCTCAGCGGGTACATATTCGCTGACGATTGGTCCTAGCCTCAACGATGTAGCAGGTTCGATTGGAATGGATCAAAATTCCAATGGAATTAACGGGGAGTCCGCCGATTCCTTTTCTACTGTGATCGTGGCCGAGATTCCTCCTCCTAAACCGATTCCTTCGATCCCGGGGGACGGTGCACGGGTTTTCATCTACAACGGAATTGGCGGAGGCACAACACCTACTCCCAGTGCGCTGATTGGAAAAACACCTTCAGGTTCGACATTGACGCCCATATTTGATTTTCCCAACCCTGGTGCCGTTATTAATGTTGGCAATAACTTTTTAAGTTTCTTCGCAAATACAACAACGCCCCCCGATGCTCTCCTCGATATACCTGCCAGCAATTTCATTCTGGAATCAGACTTCTTCCTGGCCATTCCTAAATCTGCAGACCTAAACCCAGGAACACCCGAAATTGAAATTCGAATTGGCGTAGGCAGCGATGATGGTTTCTATTTGGAAATCGATGATCGCTTTCTTGGCAGTGCGGGAGACCGGGGCTTCTCGTACAGTTGGATGGACTTTGTCGTAGGCAGTGAAGGCCTTTACCCTGTCCAACTGCTATATGCCGCCAATCAAGTCGGCCAAAGTGGCTTAGAGTTGGCGTGGACCACGGCTTCGGGTACAGCGCTTATTCCCCAAGCCAGCATGTATTTTGACGATTTGATGGGGCAACAGTTAATTACCTTTGAGGATTTGGCTATCGGGAGTACGCCATCCAACGAATTCATGGGCCAAGGTCTTAAGATTTCGGTTTTAGGTGGTAGTGTTCAGGTAACGGATACCGAGCCAGACAAGTTTGTTCCGATCTCTCGCCATAACGTTTTAGCCGATCCCAATACTAATTCGTCCGAAACGGGTATTGTCGAATTTTCCTTCGTTGTACCAGGTAGTCAAAATCCCGCCACCACCAATTTCTTTGGGCTGTTTTTGATTGATACCGAATCAATCGGAGGTGTGGTGACCGCCTATAATCCAGAAGGTCAGGTTCTTTTTTCTAAAACATACAATATGGGCGGGGCTTCTCAGGAACCGGTACGAATCAGCGCAGATCGCATTGCTAAGGTGCGCGTCGAACTGGGAAAGGGGACGGATCGGGCGGCGATTGACAATATCACATTCAATACACCAGTCCGACTTAATAACAGTCCCATCGTCGGCGATATTCAAAATCAGACTATCGCGGAAGGACAACGACTCAGTTTTCTCGTCAATGCAACGGACCCGGAACAACCTCAGCAAAGTTTGAGATTTCTATTGGTCAAAGCCCCCGCGGGTGCTTCCATCGATCTTAACAGCGGACGCTTCTCTTGGGTACCTTCTGAAGCCCAAGGTCCTGATAACCACGAAATCATAGTGCGTGTTATCGATACAGGCATACCGGCCGCTTTCACCGATAAGTCATTCTGGGTGAATGTCACCGAAGTGAATTCCTCGCCTAGCGTGTTATCCGGTCAAGGTATCGATATAACTCCCAACGCAACCAAGATAGCGAACTTGATCGCATTGGATTCCGATATACCTTCCCAAACTCTTACCTGGGAAATACAAGGTGCGATTCCTGAAGGTATTCAAGCAGTGCTTACAAGTCCTGCGGGTGTGCTGCAGATCACGACGACTGGAGCGATCTCTGAAGGAGATTATCCCATAACGGTGAAGGTCCGAGACAATGGGACACCTAATTTTTCGGCAACCGGCCTATTCAATGTTCGAGTGGATCGAACTCCACCTCGAGTAACATCCGTCTCACCCCTAAATTCCATTTTAGATCCATTGTCCGCGGTCGTTGTGATCTTTTCTGAAGCCGTGACCGATACCGCGCTGGTGACTTCAGCCTACTCGATCGATGGCCCCGCCGGCGTCTATACAATAACCCAGATCTCTCGGATCAGCGAGCGGGCAGTGGTGCTGCACTTCGCTCCTACCACAGATATCGGTTTGTTCGTGATTACCGCTCGTCCTCTCATCGAGGATTTGGCCGGCAATCGCTTCTCGTCTAACCAAACGTTCTCTTTCGCGCGACAGCGAACTCTTGGACTTCGAGCAGCTCAAAATACACTGATTGAAGGAGGAGATAAAGTTCTCTTCACGCTACATCGCAATGGCCCACTTTCAACTCCTTTGGATGTTGCCATCACATCGAGCCTCAGTAATGCTTTTGTCTTCCCGGCCACGGTAACGATTCCTGCCGGAAGCAGTTCGGCGACGTTTGAAGTCGAGGCAACGGCGGACGGGGAATTGAGCGAAAATCGGTTGGTTACCTTTACCGCGACGAATTCCTTATTTCAGCAGGGCGTCACTCAAATCGCTTTGCAGGAGGGACAAGTTCCCAGCCTACTATTGCAGATGCCAAATCAGATCTACTCGGAAGGAAATTCTTTTGAAATTGTGGTGTCTCGGTCTATATCTCTTCAGCAACCCTCTCTTGTAACGTTAGTCAGCACGCTTAGTGGACAATTGAGTCTCCCGAGTACGGTTACCATTCCAGCCGGTCAAACCGAAGTTAGAGTTCAGGTCCAGGTCATCGATGATACGGTCACAGAAACGGCTAAATCTCTAACGATAGTCGCAACTTCTCCACTGCATCGTTCTGCGCAAGTGAATGTTCAGCTCAATGAGAACGACATCCCTGAAATCGAACTTATTGTTCCCAGCGGAAGCCTTAGAGAGAATTCGTTTAACAATAACCTTGAGATTGTCCGGCGAACCATTTCGTCAAATCCAATTTACTTACAACTTTTCTCGAACCAATCCAATCGAATCTCAATCCCCTCGACCGTCATCCTACCCGGAAATACTCCACGTCTCACTGTCCCAGTCTCAGTGTTCAATGATAACAATGCACAAAGCTCAACAAGCGTTACTTTTGTTGCGCGTATCCTTGACCCACAGACAGGGGCTCCAACAACCGCCGCCCCAATCGAAGTCACGACTCCGCTGAATGATGATGATAGCCCTGCGCTTACGATTGAGCTAAGCCGCGATGTCATTGCAGAGGGCTCCACAATTGAGATGATTATTCGCAGAAACTCTAATCCTACGTCGCCTTTGACGGTTCAATTGGCCCCGAGTTCAACAGGTGTGCTCCTTATTTCCCCGACAGCCACCATTCCGGCAGGTTTAAGTTCGGTTACTCTACCTGTTGCCGCATTCCTTGACGGTATTAATACAGGTACGAGATTGATAAGTATTTCAGCGCAAGCCCCCGGACATACAGAATCTCTGGTAAATCTAGCGATTACCGATATGGATCAACCAGATCTGACTCTCGACTGGGTCGAAATACCCGCATCGGCCGCGGCAGGTTCTCGATTGCAAGTGCAGTATGCCTTGAGAAACGATGGTTTGGTACCTGCTTCCGCTGGCTCGATGCAACAGATTTATCTTGAGTCGGCAACCAGTGGTGATAGGATTTTCTTGCATCAAGTGACCTTGAAAGAATCGATTCCTGTCGGAAAGGAACTCATTACAACTGCCACTGTCACCATGCCACGAATCGTCGGCAATTATCGCTTTATTGTTATTGCGGATGTCATGGACAGTGTCAAAGAAGTCATCGAGTCAAACAATTTGTTGCGAGCCGATTTACTGACAGAACTTATCGCCGCCTATTCGGTTACGGCCAATGTTGATGTGACTTCAGCCAATATGGGAACCCCGATTCAAATCCGTGGAGTCGCACGGCTAATTGGCAGCGAATCCCCCGCTGCCAATCAAGAAGTCAACGTCCACATCGAAGTCAATGGTGTGCGACGTATTCTCTCAGCAGTAACGAATACGAACGGTGAGTACTCCACACTTTTCCGACCGCTACCGACAGAAATTGGAGAATATAAAGTCGGGGCCACGCACCCAGCCAGTTCGGCCGTTACCCATCAAGATTCGTTTTATCTTGTTGGTCTTGACATCCAACGATCCGTCCAGCCCTTAACCGTCGAAGAGGGAGTTCGGTCGTTCTTTCCATTCCATATCCGCAATCCACTTCCAATTAACTTCAACGAACTTACCGTTGAAATTATATCAAAACCAAGCAATCTCCAGGTCACGCCTCGGCTTTCCAGCGTCAATATCCCTGGAAATAGTAGTGTGCTAATGGATTTAGAGATTCTCGCAACCGATGCGACGATTCTGGATGGAACGGTCCGCCTGCGTTTCCGCACGAACCAGACCAATCCCGTGGATATCGATTATCCTGTTCGAGTTAAAGCGCTACGCAGTATCTTGGAAATCACGAATGCGGATGTTCTGAAGACGACGATCGTGCGAGATCGCCAGACCATACTGCCACTTACGATCTCCAACCGAGGAGGAGCGGCAGTTGAAAATCTTTCGATCAATCTTCCCGCCAATTGGGGTTGGATTAAACAAGTTCAAACGATCAGTGCAAACATTCCTGCCGGTAAGTCGGTCACCTTGGAACTTCTACTCAATCCAACCTCTCCTTTAGAGCTTACAACCTACAGCGGCGATATCGTTTTGAATTCTGCTGATAGCAGTCTCCGAGTCCCCTTTTCATTTCGACTTGTCAGCGAAGTGTTAGCGGATTTAACTGTTCGAGTTGTCGATGAATACTTTTACTTTTCTTCAGAAAAGCCATTGGTGGAATCCGCAACTGTTCGCCTACTTGATCCCCAAACCTCCCTCCCGATTGATGGAATCACCTCTAAGGTTACCGACGCTTCAGGAACGATCTCTTTTGATTCCATTCCGGAAGGATTTTATACGCTCGAAGTTTCCTCTCCCAAGCATGAAACGGTTCGTTCAACGATCAAGCTCAGACCTGGTTCTGATCAAGTAGAAACCGTATTCGCCAGTCGCCAAGCGGTCAAATATACCTGGAATGTCGAGGAAATTGAGATTGAAGATCGTACGCAAATTGTTCTCGAATCGACTTTTGAAACCAACGTTCCAATGCCTGTGGTTGTAGTCGATGGGGTTTTCGACCTCAGTTTGGTACGTACCGTTGGTCAAACAATGCAAGTTATGGTGAAAGTTACCAATCATGGCTTGATCGCTGCGCACGACATTCGTCTCAATTTTTCTCCTCATCCCTATTACAAATTTGAGGCTCTCGTAGATTCCATCACTACACTGCCGGCAAAAACGGAATTGGTCATTCCAGTTACGGTGACCCGTGTGGCAGATTCGGGCTCACTGGGAGGGGAAGGGGAAGGGGATAGCATCCCATGTTCGATCGAGGCAAATGCGATTTACTTCTATTTCTGTGGCAAGCTCATAGCGAAATTCGCGCCTCTGCCTGTAACAAATGTCGATGGAAACTGTTCCGTACCACCCTTAATCTCTGCCCCAGGTTCTTACTCCGGAGGCTTTGCCGGCGTAGGAGGAGGCACGGTACCTTCAACAATATCTTCAACACCGATCGAAGTGTCCGTCGATCCTTGCGACTGCCTGCCCAAAAAGTACGAACTCAGTTATAGCGGTGGGCCGCTCAAGGTGGTCGCCGATAAGATGAAAGGCGCATTGCGTAAAGTCGTTCCTTTCCTTGAAGATGCGGAAGCAGATGTCAGTGTTACAGGAACCCTCAAAAAATGTTGTGAGGATGGTGAGGATAAGGGTTGGGAATTCACCGCTTCAGGTGAAGCATCCATATCGGCAAAAGGAATTCTTCCATTTGCGGGAGCCGGTTTTGCGGTATCAACGCCTGGATATCAAGTGATGCTGCTGGGTGTGGCTGGAGTTGAGATTACTGTCGACGCTAAACTTGCCCTCAGCGGAGGTACTGACTGCGGATTCACAGATCTCGTTGCTTGCGGATCTTTATCGGCAAGTGTCAAAGCTTTCGGTGGTCTGATCGGAAAAGCTTCTGTGACACATAATGGAACAGAGTACGAAGGTACTTTTAAACTCGGCGTTGAAGGTGGCTTGGAAGGATTTTTGACGTACTGCACAGACAATGGATGGAGCGGCGATCTCTGTCTAGATGACATTAATTTGATAGGTTCCGTTGAAGTCTCCATCGGAGGCAACCAAGTAGAACTGGCAATTTCACAAACCATTTTTGAAAAAAGATGCTACTTTGGAACCGATGGTGGGGAGGGGCCACTGGATACGGAATATTCCTACCTCATGTCAAGCGAAGACGCCGTGGCCATGCTTGGCTATCCCAACCTGAATGCATTGAATCAAGCGCTAAATCTCAGTCTCGGCCCTAATCAGTCGCTTGATACCACGATGATGACCACGGTTTTGAACCGTCAATATCAATACGAACAACCCCCAGGCAGCGGCGTCTGCGCCCAGGTTCGCTTGCAAATTGAACAGAGCTTTGTGCAGACCCGACAAGGCTTTAAAGCTGGACTCACCCTACAAAATGGTTCCAGCAGTCCTTTGGACCATGTCGGTGTATCCCTACAAATTCGCGATGTTACAGGGAAGGATGTGACTGAATTATTCGTGATTCGTCCGCCGGTTTTATCGGGCTTTGACCGAATTGATGGAACTGGGATTCTGGATACCAATCGCGACGGCATGGCTAACTGGATCATCATTCCGACGCTGGATGCTGCCAAAGAACGAACTACCGAATATCGAGTCGGCGGCACTGTTCGCTATCGTGATGCAGGACATGAGATTCAAATCAATCTTTATCCAACCCCAATTTATGTCACGCCACAGCCGGAACTTTCACTCGTCTATTTTCAACAGCGCGATGTGATCGGAGACGACCCTTTCACCGATGAAGTAGAGGAATCCCAACCTTTCGATCTGGCTTTGATGATTTCCAACACTGGACGTGGTGTGGCCAGAAATGTTCAAATCGAGTCCAGCCAACCGAAGATTGTTGAAAACGAAAAAGGTTTGCTTGTCGATTTCCAAATTCTCGAAGCCTATGTAGATGGAAAAATCTCACCATTAAGCCTGACAGTACCTATCGGCAACATCGCTCCCGAATCACGCCGAATCATCAATTGGAAAATGTTGAGTACGCTGCAAGGTCTCTTTGTGGACTACGAGGCCTCTTTCAGTCACAGCGACAATTCGGGTAACAAACGTCTGAGCTTGATTCAAGATGTGGAAATAAAAGAACTCATTCGAACGGTGCAAGCCGATGGTCGCGGGGGTGCTTCAGCGGATACGATCACCGATTTTCTCACCAATGATTTTTCGGATCCCTTAGATCTACCCGACACACTCTACACGAGCGACGGAAAAGTTGTTGCTGTAGAGCCCGGTATTGCGCCTGCGGTAGGCTCACCACCTTCCGTAGCAAATCAACTTCAATCGATGGTAAGTGTCTCAATGCCGGCACAATGGGGCTATGTTCGGATGCCAGACCCCTCAAACGGAGACTATGAACTCGTCGCCATTCTACGAGGCGATGGGACCGCAATACCTGCGGCAAATCTGTGGCAAACTTTTAAAACCTTCGTCGGAAATGGCAGAACACCTATTGAAGAACCCATGATTCACTGGATCGATTATGCTGGCACATCGACCTACACGCTCATTTATGCAGGTGAGGATCGGCTTGGACCTACTGTCACTCAATTCAGTTCCGTCCCTAATCCGGCTACTAGCCCACTGAATCAAGTGGTTGTCACCTTTAACGAACCTATTTTGGCCTCTTCCTTTACCGTTGAAGATATGAACTTTTTTGTCAATGGTACCCAAGCAAATGCACTCACAGGGATCACCATTGGGCAAATTAATCCGCGAGCTTATCGTATCTCTGGATTATCCACCCTGTCGGCCGCTGATGCAGTTTACGAACTGGCAATTGATACCAAGGGAATTCAAGATCTTTACGGAAATATTGGATCGATCACCCAGTCACTCACCTGGGTGAAAGGAGAGACTGCACCAGCAATTATTAGCCTTTCCGGTTCTCCAGCCGATAACTTTACTACTGCGACACTAGATGATTTGGAAATTCTGTTTACCGAAGCAATCGATCGCAGTCTTCTTGTAAATGCCTTAACGCTCAAGCTCGATGGAGCTTCGCAATCACTTTCAAGCTTATCCGTCGATGAAATCGGGACTGGACACTACAGAATCGGCGGTTTCACTTCTTTCACCACTCCCACCGGCACCTATGAACT
>JBIKMB010000426.1:0-2744 GCA_044359485.1 Pirellulaceae bacterium
AGCGTTTTCGAATCGACATTCGCACTCTGCAAGAAGCGATTTCCATCGATCGAACTCAAAAGCAGGTGAGCGTCAAAAATCACGCTACCGGCGAAACCTATTCTCTAGCCTATGACAAACTTATTCTGGCCACTGGATCGGAACCACTGCGTCCCTCGTTCTATCCAAGCCAAGCTCCAAATGCCTTCCAGCTCTGGACTCTCTCAGATCTTGATCGAGTGATGAACTACCTCAAGACAAACGCGGTGAAACGAGTCACCGTTGTCGGGGCAGGCTTTGTCGGCCTGGAAACAGTTGAACAACTGCAACGCCGTGGAATCGCCGTCGATTTGCTTGAGCGAGCGCCTCAAGTCTTAGGGCAACTCGATCGTGAAATGGCCCTGCCGATTCAGCAGGAACTAACGCGGCATGGAGTCAATGTCTATGTCAATGCGGAGTTGATTAAGTTCGACTTTGATGGTGACCGAATTGTGGCCGTGCATCTAGCCGATGGCACACCACTCGACAGCGATATGGTCTTGATTGGAGCTGGGGTGCGACCGCGCATAGAACTGGCTCAAGCCGCTGGCATTGAATTGGGAACTCGAGGTATCAAAGTCAACGAGTTCATGCAAACCAATGATCCGGATATTTACGCTGTCGGCGATATCGCCGAATACACGCATCGCGTGACCGGCTTACCGCAACTGCTCCCATTAGCTGGCCCCGCCAACCGCAGTGGACGAGTGGCTGGCGAACACGCCGCTGGAAATTCGGCTGATTCAAACATTCGCGCAAGACGCACACCGATGGGAACAGTGCTTGGCACTGCAATTGTCCGCGTCTTCGATTTAACAGCCGCTTGCACCGGACTGAGCGAACGGTTGTGCAAGCTCAATAAAATGGCTTATCACAGCGTCATCATCCAAGCCCCCCATCATGCCAGCTATTTTCCTGGGGCAAAGAACTTGACGTTGAAGCTGATCTACGCTCCGGATAGCGGCAAAATACTCGGCGCTTCAGCCATCGGAGCCGAGGGCGTTGATAAACGCATCGATGTCATTGCGACGACAATGCAATTCGATGGAACGGTTTACGATTTGGCCGAACTTGATCTAGCGTATGCACCCCCTTACGGCAGCGCGAAGGATCCTGTTCACATGGCCGCGTTTGCCGCTTGCAATGATTTGCAGAATTGGCCGCGAGTGGTAGAACCGGATTTCAATTTGGAAGGCTGCCAGGTGGTCGATGTGCGAACCGCAAAGGAACGTGAAACATTGCCACTACCCAATGCCATCGGCATTCCGGTCGATGAGATCGCATCTCGCTGGCAGGAACTCGACAACACTCGGCCGACCGTGGTCGTTTGCCACTCGGGCAAACGAGCCCACGTCGCTGCCTGTTGGCTCAAAGGCCTTGGCTTTAAAGACGTCAAGAACCTGTCTGGTGGCATGTCGATCCGGAAGCTCTTTTCAACACAATGAGTTAGCAATCCTTCGGCCAGTGGCAGTTGCAACGTTCCACTTGGAACGCCGCAGTTCAGCCCGGACCCGCACGCGAAGCTTCTGCTACGGACCCCTTTGGAAATCGCTTTGACGATGATTATGCTCTGGACGCTCGAGCTGCTATGATGAAGCGGCGGAGATAGTTCACTGTTACCACCGCTTTTTCCGGCATAAAAGGTGAGAACCGAGCCATGACCAACAGACGATTGCCAGGACCACTGGGCACCCTACCAGCCTCTTCCCCAGAACTCGGCATGCAGCAACTCCTCAATCGGCCCCAACCGAAACAAAATAAAGCTACCACAATCCAGAAGCCTTTTGCTGAGCAGAGTCAAACCCCCAAGATTTCAACGCTAGCCCAGCATTCGTACGTCACGGTTTACATTTGGGTGTCCCATTTTGCCAGTAAAAGTCCAGGTCATGCTGCGATGGCTCTTTGCCCAGGAGCAGATACACCCGAAGCTGGCTATGTGAGTTTCGCGCCACTGAAAGAAGGAAGTCCAAAGGGGCCAGGCAAATTCTTCGACCGAGCGCACGACATCAAGCACTACGGCAACATATCACAAAGTTCGGACGAGCGACGCGGTGTGTGGATTGCCAATCTGTACGGACTCAATGTGACAGCAATGTTGCAACTATTTGCGAGCGATCGTGAGAATGTGCCTGAGTATGTGATCCCCAGCAATCAATGTGCGACGACCGTACAGCGTTATCTACAACACGGTGGCGGTGATAATTACGCATCTTGGTGGACACGAAAAGTGATTGGGTTTTGGACTCCAGACGACGTGGAGGACTACGCCGAATCGATCGCGGATAACACCAAGAAACTCGGTTCGAATTACAAAAAATACGCCGGTATTGGAACGCTTTATGGAGGAAGCAAGGAAAAATCCTGAGCCCGAATGAGGTTCTATCTAATGCGAGCCCTGACTATTCTTCCTCGCCTTGAGTTTGCGACTTAAGCCACTCGAAAAGTTCGCTGCCCGCCCATTGGTAATATCCTTGGAGCGACGGGAGGGAGATTTTGCTCAGTAGGCTTGATATTTCCTCAGCGACTTCTCGGCGATCTTTTGTTCCCACCTTTCCATCGCTTAGCCAATTTTTTTCCAGCAACCTCAGCAGCAATTCCTCATATCGAATTCCCTTTTCAGTGTATTCCCCATGCTTAAGATGGGCCATTTCCTTCCACGTCCCAATGGGTTTTTTAGGATCATGGCCGGCTAAGCCAATATCTTTGGGTTGAACATCCGTGATGAC
>JBIKMB010000216.1:0-9745 GCA_044359485.1 Pirellulaceae bacterium
GTAACCCGTGACACCACAACGCTTTACACGATTCTGACGTCGGCGGTTTCCCTGGAAATTCGCCGAGCTGCTTTACAGCGGCTTGTCGCCATGCCCGATCGAGACACGGCCGAAGGACTCATTAGCATCTGGTCCAAAATCAACTCCGATCTGCAAGTGAATGTCGCAACTGCGCTCAGTTCCAAAACCTCATGGACAAACACGCTGCTGAACGCAGTCGAATCGGCGAAAGTCCCAGTGACCGATCTTGATCCTGCGACTATCTCAATGCTTCGCGGCCATGAAAACGAAAACATTCGCAAGCAGGCCGAAAAGTTATTTGGAACGAATACCAAAATTGATCGCGATACACTGATCGCCACTCTTTTAACGCAGATTCCCGAAGCTTCCGATTCTCAGCGAGGGGAGGCCCTCTACCGAAAGCATTGTGCTCAATGCCATCAGCCGGTGGGTGAACTCGCTTCCATTGGACCGAACCTCGGAGCGCTGACCGACCGATCCAAGCAAGCGATGTTGACTGCTATCGTGCATCCGAACAAAGCTGTCGAAGCGAAGTATAAACAGAGAGTGCTGGTGACCACAGAAGGTGAAACATTGCGGGGAGTGGTAATTCAAGAAAATGCTTCCGGTGTGACTCTTGGGATGAGCGATGGATCGAGAAGAACCATACCTAGCGCGGAAATCGATGGCAGTCGCGATTTAGAACAATCGTTGATGCCAGAAGGTTTCGAAAAAACTCTCGGCACGCAGGAACTAGCCGATATGATTAAGTTCTTACAGACCGTAGATTTTTCTAAATTCAAATGAACTGCTAGGGTCTAGATGGTTTCGTCTCGCTCGCTCGTCGATTACCTTCTGTTGCACGCTCGTAATCGGACAAAGCATGCAGCACTTTTGGAGATCGACACTTCGAAAGGTGAATCGACACCGTCATGGATGACGTGGAGCGATGTGGCTATTCGCACGTCGGCACTCGCAACGTGGCTTATCGATCAGCGACTGGGCCCCGAGGCCATTGTCGCATCAATCCTACCGAATAGTTCGGACTGGATCGTCCTTGATTTAGCGTGTCAGACGCTGGGCATCATTCACGCTCCCATCGATTCGCGCCATCCACCGGCTCTCATCGAAAAATTGTTAGAAATTATTCAGCCCTCTCTGGTAGTCAGGTCCTCGGCGCGAGACATCAAAGCGCAGGGAACTAGTCGCTGGCCTGCTTGGCTACTGGATTGGAACGAGATGATCCGTTCTGAACCGAAGTCCCAGACCGATCACGATGAGCTCTCGAATTTCGCAGACATATACGAGCGTTATCAGGGGCGTAGATGCAATCAAAATACAGCAACGATTCTCTGTACATCGGGGACTACCGAAACTCCGAAGGGTGTCATGCTTTCCCATCACAATTTGATATCCAATGCGTTGGGAAAATTGCATGCGATGCCACAGAGTGCGGCAGATCGGCGTCTGAACTTTCTTCCGTTTTCTCACTCTTATGCTCGCACATGTGAACTTTCGACGTGGCTGATTACGGGGAGCGAGCTCATGATTGCCCCTTCGTTGCACAGTGTCCCCCGAGCCGCACAAAGGTACGCTCCCACGTTGATCAATGGTGTTCCAAGTTTTTTTGATTCACTTCGTCGCACTCTCACGGAAGATAAAACGAAGGTCTCGCTTCTAAAGTATTTGGGTGGATCGATACGGCAACTGGCTAGTGGAGGTGCTGCATTAAACTATGATACTGCAGTCTTTTTCGAAGCTTCTGAATTGCCGATACTTGTGGGTTACGGCCTGACCGAAGCTTCTCCGGTCGTATGCTCGAACGCGTCGAGTGATGGACGAACCAACAATGTGGGGCTTCCAATTCCCGGTGTAAAGCTTCAAATCGATTCACAGGGCGAACTTTGGGTCTCAGGCCCTGGTGTGATGCAAGGTTATATTCATAATGCGTCGGCAACGGCAACTACGATCGTCAATGGCATGCTGAGGACGGGAGATCTTGCTGAGATCGATTCAAGTGGACGCTTGCATTTAGTCGGTCGGGTGCGTGACACGTTGGTTCTTAGCAGTGGCGTTAAGGTAGCTCCCTATCAAGTAGAGAAGGAGTTGAAGGCGAACGCAGGTATCGAGGATGCTGTTGTGCTGGGAGAAGGCTGGGAGCGTTGCGCCGCGATTTTGGTCGTGGGGGACACAGTATGGAACCTACTGCAAAGCTCGCCGCCTACTTTGCAGCATGAGCTTATTGACGGGTTGCAAAAAAGACTGGTTGAACTACCCAAGTATGCGACACCTATCGCTTGGATCATTCGCAAAAATCCTTTTTCCGCAAATCCGCTGCTGGTAAATCCTAAAGGTGCCCCTCAGCGCGAGCGGATTCGGATACACTACGAGCCTTGGTTGCGGGAGAGCGTCCGCTCCGGCGTTTGCGCCATTGCGTTGGATGCTTCCACCTAACGATCAGCCGATGGCGTTAGCCACGGTTCCGACTGTTTGCCCCCCCAGCCAGCAGCAGCATCAGCCGACGGCGTTAGCCCACGGTTCTCCAACATCTGCCGATGGCGTTAGCCACGGTTCCCAGCGTTTGGCCCAACCCTCGGCTAACCGCGACAACACCCCAGGGTATCGCCATCTGGCGCTGGCAGCAGTTTTCGGATAGTCTTGATATATTACAGTTCATGATTCGCAATATGGCCACTTAGGCCGCAGTTTCGTATTTGAAGAGGTAGCACGATGCGTACAGGTTCATTAGGTGTAGTGACCATTGATGGGGTCCCCTTGAAATTATCCCATCCATTGGAGCACAAAGCGGAATGGATTGGGCAGGATGAGATTTTATTGCAATTGCTCGCTTGCTGGTTGACCATCGATGAACGCGATTTGCCATTGACTCCCCGCTTGGTTGGAGTTCCTGGCGTTGGCAAAACGGTTCTGGCGATGTCTGCAGCTCGTTTGAGAAAGCAAGATCTTTTCGTGTATCAATGCACTGCAGATACGCGTCCCGAAGACTTGCTGGTCACGCCCGTTTTGTCTGCGGAAGGAAAGATCTCTTATCACGCCTCGCCTTTGGTTACAGCGATGATCGGTGGAGGTGTTTGCGTGCTGGATGAAGGGAATCGCATGAATGAGAAGTCATGGGCCAGTCTAGCTCCGCTCTTAGATCAACGTCGCTACGTAGAATCCATTGTGGCGGGCATTACCATTCCCGCACATCCCAATTTTCGTTGCGCTGTCACGATGAATCAGGATGATTCAACTTATGAAATACCCGACTATATCATGTCCCGTTTACAACCGACACTTCCACTCGGTTTTCCCAATCGCAAAGATGAACTTGCCATCTTGAAGTACCATCTCCCCTTCGCCGAGGATGATTTATTGGGTTTGACGGTCGATTTTCTGCAGCGGTCGCATGAACTCAATCTTGATTTTTCTTCGCGTGACGGCATAAATCTATTGCGTTATGCATTGAAGCGATTGGCCCAAAACACTCAGCATCCGATTGCAAAGGATGCGGTGTGGCGAGAAGCCCTCTATCATTGCCTGGGGCAGGACGCTTTAGATTTAGAAGAACTGGCCAAGAGGAAACAGCGGTCTTTGGGCGAACAATCTTTACCGCTTGGTTTAGGCGACTTCTTTTTTGACTCGGATGATCCGATGCATCCCGACGGTGAAGATGAAGATCAATAGTGCAATCACGCGTCATACTCCTTCTGTTTAAAACCGTCTTCGTTCCATGATGGTTATCTATCGTGTTTGAGCCGACTGGATGCGGCCCTGTAAGCTCAGGGAGAAGGAACTTGCAGGACCGATCCAGTCTTTAAATGGTTACCGCATCATTGCCGCGGAAATTATCGCACCTGACCGGCACGGTGACGCAGCAATGCTTGATTTGCCCAAGAATCCAAATGATCCGCAACTCTCAGGATGTTCAAGCCAACCCAGTCTAATTGACGCGCCAACTTCTGCATCGCGGCAGCCGACTCGACCCGATCATCGATGGCTTCGGGAACAACCGAACCCTGTTCAGCGTAGTTGGCAGGCGATTCTTCTGCAGATGCGGTCAACGAGAAAGGCATCACGCAAGTGTAAGCCGTGAAGCCAGTCGCTTGCTGCTCTTCATCAAAAGACGAATCGCTGCTTGTGAAAAGTTCATCAGCCAAAGCATCTTCGCTTTTTGCAATATCGAATGCTGTCTCTGACTTTTTCGCGATAAACCAAGGGGCTGTCGATCGGATCGCTACAGCGGCATAGTCAGCAAATGTCGATAGCTCAAAATTCGCTGCCAGTTCGAGCAAATCTTGAATGCGGCTCCATTCGGTGGCCATCAATTCAGCCATGCATTCGGCGGGAATGGCAGCACTGGTTGCAGATCCACCAGCTTGTTCCTCACACATCGAAGCGCTATCACCACCAGCAATCTCTGGATTGCTTTCGAAAAATGCGTTTTCCAACTCAGCGAATGAATCGATTGACTCTTCCTCGCAGCCAGTCCATTCCGTGTGGCACGACTCATCAACCACGGGTGGCGTCACTAATGGGCTATCGGTTACAACAAATGTAGGTGTCCACCAATCTCGACGACGAATATCTGTGGCAGAGAAATAAGCGGGCTGTTCCACTGGAATCGCGTTGCTTGGGGAAACACTTTCCGCCGGTACATCAGCGACCACCGTTTCCGAAGGAATGGGTGGACTCCCCAACTCAGGGGCTGCGGCATAGTCCGGCAAAGCAATATCGATCTCATTTGCGATGAAACTGGTTGGATAGTCATCGGGAACAGGAGGTGGGGGGACCAAGCAGTTCCAACGGTAGTTCCCGTATTCGGGTAAATCATGGTAGCAAACTGGAGCCAACCAGCTTTCCGTATTCTTTGCTAGCGCCACGCTACCAGTGGTAACGTAGCAGGCAAGACCGATTGCTACAAAAAAGTTTCGAATTGATTTAGACATTCCTCGTATTCTCCAACAGGTCAGCCAGTTTGGTGCGTGCGTCGCCCAGCGGGCTGGCGAAGGTTAAGGTGGGTGGGTAATGGTCCAGATGGAGTCATTGATGGTATAGACTCGCTTGGGATTCGACTTCTTGAGAAAGTTATCGATTCGCCATACCTTTTTCCTTTGTCGCAAAGTTCGCGTTCGACAAACATCTTTCCCTTCCCGACCAGATTGACACGGGAGTACCGATTCTTCGGGCAATGGCGATTCTGTAATTCGCACGCATTGGCAAGTCTGGACTTGGAAAAACGCGTGAAGTTTCTAACAATAGGGAACTGTAGAGAACTTTTCCTAAATAGACGGACTACGAAAAGGGAAATGGCATGTGGCGTAAATTAGGCGTGGTATTCGCAGTTTTTTGTGGAAGTGTTTTTGCGATTTACGTTGTAAGCCTTTACTTTGCAACCGACCTGGTCGCGCAAACGGGTACGAACAACGTACTCCCCCCACCCACCGTGAATCCATTTCCGGCTGCACCCGTTCAGCAACCGTTGGTGGAAGATTGGATGACACCGGAAGAACGGACCAACATCATGGTCTACGAAAAATGCAATCGCAGCGTCGTCAACATCCAAACTAAGAGTATTCAACCGGAATCGTTTTTCTCCTACGCCCGCGTCGAAGGATCAGGCAGTGGGTCGATCCTCGACCAGCAAGGACACATTCTTACCAATTACCATGTGATCGAGGGGGCGCGCGATATCACGGTCACGCTCTACACAGGACAGTCCCAGCAAGCGAGTATCGTAGGAATCGATCCTGACAACGATGTGGCTGTTATCAAAATCGATGCACCGGCTGAAAGTCTCTTCCCTATTGAATGGGGTGATGCGCAGCGTTTGCGCGTCGGTCAGCGAATTTATGCCATCGGCAATCCTTTCGGATTCGAACGAACCATGTCAACTGGAATCATTTCTAGCCTCAATCGCCAGTTGCCAAGTCGCAATGAGCGAACCATCAAATCGGTCATCCAGATAGATGCTGCATTGAACCAAGGTAATTCGGGTGGCCCATTGATTAATTCGCAAGGCCGCCTAATTGGTATGAATACGGCAATTGCCACCAGTACCGGAGATAACGCAGGTATCGGTTTTGCAATCCCAGCGACTACCTTAAGTCGTGTAGTGCCTCAATTGATCGCCAATGGACGAGTGGTACGCCCCGCAATCGGTATTGAACAAGTCTATAAGTCGGAGAAAGGTTTATTGATTGTGCGTGTGACTCCCGGTGGACCAGCTGAAAAAGCTGGACTGCAAGGTGTTACCTTCAATCGTCGCACCCGCACAGGGCCACTGGGGGTCTTTAGTGAAATCCGCCCCGATATCTCAACGGCGGACATGATCGAGGCTGTAGATGGACGGCAAGTGCAAACGGCCGATGATCTGCTTTCGGTCATTGAAGAAAAACGCCCCGGCGAAACTGTTCTGCTCACCGTTGTGCGGCAGCGCCAACGTCGCGAAATCTCGGTCGTCCTTGGCGAAGGCGACGTAAAATAAAAGCCATTTTGGCTCGAAGCGATTAGAATACAGGCTCGCTTGAAATACCAGTTCTCTCCATAATGAGGCGGTCTGCCCCTTGGGATTTGTAAGCTGAGCGTTTGAGCGCACCCTGATTTTATTTACCTTCTACGAAAATTCACTATGACACATTCTCCGTTCTGGCTTGCCTCAAGAACGCTGCGATTCCGGACGCTTCTCTGGATTGCTTTTGCGCTGTTGGTCAACTCCCCCTTAATGGCTCAACGCGATACCGCGCCACCCGATCCTGAGGAGCCGAAAGTAGCCGCGGCTAGCGATGAAGCAGAAAGAGCACTCCAAAGTTTTCGTAAACCCGAAGGTTGGATCAGTCAGTTGGTAGCCGCCGAACCCAACGTTGCCAACCCTGTCGCATTTTATATGGATTATGCTGGTAGGATCTTTGTCTGCGAATCTTTCCGACAAGGGGTTGGGGTAACCGACAATAGAAGCCATGACGAAAAATGGATTCAAGCCGATCTGGCCGCTAGGACTGTTACGGATCGAATTCGCTTTCATCGCGAACTATTAGGTGATCAAGCGAGTCAATACGAACGTTACGATGATCGTATCCGACTGCTCAAGGATGCCGATGGCGATGGAAAATATGAAACTGCACTCGTTTTTGCCGACCATTTTAATCGTATCGAAGAAGGAACCGGCGCAGGAGTCTTGGTGCGAGGCAATACCGCCTTCTACACTTGCATACCCAAACTCTGGAAACTCACTGATGGGGATGGCGATGGTGTCGCGGAGCGTAAAGAAATTCTTCACGACGGCTACGGAGTTCGCGTTGCATTCCGAGGTCACGATTTGCATGGCTTGATCATCGGTCCCGATGGTCGTCTTTATTTTTCAATCGGTGATCGTGGCTTTCATATCCAGACGGAACAAGGCTTGCTGAGCAACCCGGAATGCGGAGCCGTTTTTCGTTGCGAACTCGATGGTAGCCATCTCGAAGTCTTTGCCACAGGTCTGCGCAATCCTCAGGAACTTGCCTTCGATGACCAAGGCAACCTTTTTACCGGCGATAATAATTCCGACAGCGGCGATAAAGCCCGCTGGGTCTATGTCGCCCGAGGCGGGGATTCCGGTTGGCGTATGTTTTATCAATACCTTCCTGATCGCGGCCCATTCAATCGAGATCAGCTTTGGAAACCCTTTCAACCCTCAACGCCCGCTTACATCGTCCCCCCAATCTTGAACTTCGGTGATGGACCCTCGGGGTTAGTTTGTTACCCCGGCACAGGTTTGGGCGAAAATTACAGCAACACTTTTTTCTTATGCGATTTTCGGGGAGGAGCGGCCAATAGTGGAATCCGCACCCTTCGCCTCGAACGCGAGGGTGCATTCTTTAAGGTGGTCGAAGACGCTCAACCCATTTGGCAAATTCTCGCGACGGATGTCGATTTCGGAACCGATGGCTTTATCTACATCAGCGATTGGGTCAATGGTTGGAATGGCGAAGGGAAAGGTCGCATCTATCGGTTTGGCGACCCACAACATCTGCAAAGCCCCATTGTTCAGCAAACGGCAGCGATCTTGCGCGAAGGAATGGGAGAGCGTACATCGGAGACATTGGCCACTTTGCTATCCCATCCTGATCGCCGTGTCCGGCAGGAAGCTCAATGGGAACTGGCTTCACGCGGTGCCATTTCCACTCTGATCGCAGTGACCCAAACCGCTCAAGCTCGACTGCCAAAACTTCATGCGATCTGGGGCCTAGGGCAATTCAGTCGTAAGTCGCCTGTCATTTCATCCCGAGATACGGACGCCGCTGCCGCCGTTGTCGCATTAACGGAAATGCTTAGCGAGCTCGATATCGAAATTGTCTGCGCAGCGCTCGATGTACTCTCCGATTCTATCCCCGCTGCCGTCTCCGAGAACGCGAAATCTAAGGTCGTGCGACTTCTAACGCATGAGAACGCAGCGGTTCGGTATCATGCAGCGCTTGCGGTTGGCGTGTTAAAGATTGATGCTGCATTTGAACCAATCATCCGTTTGCTGAGTGCAAATGCTGACACTTCGGGCAATGATGTCGATCCGATACTGCGACATGGTGGTATCATGGCGCTGACAGGTCTCGGCGATGTCCGTAAGATCGTATCGCTCAAGTCGCACTCGAGTAAATCAGTACGCCTGGCCGCCGTTGTTGCCCTGCGCAAACAGCAATCTCCCGAAGTCGCTCAATTTGTCGATGACTACGACTCTGCGGTTGCGACCGAAGCCGCGCGGGCTATCCATGATGAACCTTCTCTGCATGCTGGTGCGTTAGAAACGCTGGCGAATGCTCTCGATAATGCCATTCCAGTATTCGCCTTCGAACATCGCGCCCTCAATGCGGCTTATCGCCTAGGCCGACAACGCGATCTTGAAAGTATTGTTGATTATGCGGCCGATGCAACTCGCAACGAATCACTACGCCTCGAAGCGCTTGACATGCTTGAGACGTGGTCTACGCCGAATCGCAATGATCGAGTTATGAATCGATATTTGCCGATCCCAAGCGGACGCTCGTCCGACATGGTTGCTACCTTTCTCCGACAATCTTTGCCGCAGCTTGTCGCCAGCACCGAAAAGATTCGTCAAAAAACACTCGCATTGGCTGCAAAACTTGGGATTAGCGAAGTGGTCCCCTTGCTGACAGCAGTCGTGGCGAATGACAAGGAAAAGCCTGATGCGAAAGCTCAAGCCCTGAAAGCCTTATTCGATCTGGAGGGAGAAAAGATATTACCCTTGGCTAAAACTCGCCTAAACGATGATGCAGCCGAGGTACGTTCAACAGCTCTGATGATATTGATGAAATTGCGCCCCGAGGATTCCATCGACATCTTGGCACAACGCGTGCAAGCATCCCAACCTTACGAACGTCAATATGCGTGGGATCTGGTCGCCGCACTGCCTGGAGATAAAGGTCGGAAACTCCTGGCTCAGGGTGCACAAGATCTTATTCAAGGTAAATTGCCTTCAGATAGTTGGTTAAATGTTCTGGAAGGCTCGGCCGGAAAATTAGATGAGTCGACTGCGAAAATGCTATCCGAGTATCGAGAGAAAATCGCGACTGCCGACAAATTGGGAAGCTATCTTCACGTCCTTGAAGGGGGCGATCCAGCGAATGGGGAAATTTTATTTTACACTCGCCCAGAACTATCGTGTGTGCGATGCCATAAGGTTGGAAGTAAGGGTGGTGAAGTCGGTCCGAATTTAACGGGTATAGCTAAAGAAAAGGATCGGCGTTAT
>JBIKMB010000217.1:0-9705 GCA_044359485.1 Pirellulaceae bacterium
GATAGATCGCTGGCTGACCGGACCGCGCAACATTCACGGCTGCGAGTTGCTTTAACTCGATCCAACGGCAAATGTCGCGTGGTTCAACTCTGAAATACTTTGCCACGGCTTCGATCGAAAAATACTTCTGTTCGTCCATCGAAAATCTCCTGTGAAAAAAAACTGAACCTACCAACCTGCCGCTTCTAATTCTTTCGCGGCTTGCTTTGCACTTGGTTTTGCCGTTGCGATGATCGCCTTCTCAATCGGGATGCCATCACGAACGGCGGTGACACGATGCCAGAATCTGTTCAAGGCTTCCTTCGAGGTGAACCGCTGACCGCCAATTAGAACGGTTTCAAGACGGACTCCGGAAAGTCCCTGACGCATCCAGCGATAGCACGCGGAAAGATGAACCGCTTTGCCTTTGCGCTTCGGCAGAATCTTTGGCGTATCGGAAAGCAAAACCAACTGCTCTTTGTCGATCTCGATCATACGAAAATACCCTCGCGAACGATTGAAACTAATCAACAACATTCACAAGGGTATTAAGTGTAGAATTTTCCTTTAAGGGTAAGGGAAAATTATTCGAACTCGATGTTGTACAAATCCTGCCACTCAGCAATCAGCTTGGGACCAACTTTGAACTTTTTTGCGACGTTTTCACGCGCTCGAACTATTTTGCCGTGCCTTTTCATTTCAGCATCTAGCGCGGCCTTAAGTTCTTCCTTCGGTCGCGGTTCCTTTCGTGGTTTCGTTTCTTTAAACTTCTTGCCAAGGTTATAAACTGGGGCCTTTGTTACTACTTGAATCGCAACCGACAATCGTCCCAACTCGATTGCCATTGAGATGATGTCGCGAAAGTTATCATCCTGATCGGTTACTTTTTCTTGTATTGCACGCAGAAATTGCTTCATTCGCCACGCATACAATGTCGCGATCCACTCGGGATAATTCCCTGCTTGGTGTTTGCGATCGTATAACAGCGCCCCTTGCAGAGCCGTTTTTCGCTCCTGCTCAATAATTTCGATGAGCCGTTCTAGGCCTGGAACTTCTGGATCGGACAATGCAAACTCTTGTGATATTTCCGGTAATTCAAAAAGGCCTCGAATATCGCAATCAGTCCACTGCAACCGCGCTCCTGGTTTCTGTTGTTTCTTCGGTCTGCCGCGTTTTTTTGGGGCCTTTGGCTTGGAAATTTCCCTGCCAACCGGACGCTTCGCCTTACGCTTTGGCATCGGTCTTGCCTCCGGTGATCGCCTTCGCAGCTTGAATCGCAAGTGCCAGATTATGCTTGGCGTAAATCTTCGAGGTGTCGATTTTCGAGTGACCTAGAACCGCTGCCACGGCTTCAATGCCAAGCGTACTTTGAATATCAACCGCTGCCGCATGGCGCAGCATGTTGGGCGACCACTGGTTGATACCCGCTTTTTCGCATGCACGCGTGATACAGCGTCGATATGAGTCCTCGACATACTTATTGCCGCCTAGGGTTTTTCGTCGCTTCTTGGGCCGATTTCCGTGATTTGGTGGCGTTACGCGCTTCGCGGAGCGATCGGCAAGGGTTTGCTCCATCGATTTGGCAGATGAAAAAACAAACTCACCCTCACTCGCCAAGTACGACTTAATGATCTCGATCGCTTCGCCAGCGATAACGATAGTGCGACTCTTTCCGTGATGCTTGTTCTTGTGTTGGTTTGGCGCGTAAACCAGAACATCGCCAACGGCGGTGATCTCGGAAACTCGCATGTTGCATAGTTCGCCTGGCCTAGCTCCGGTGAGACGCTGAAGCCTAACCATATCGCGAACCATAGCAGGTAGGTGAGGCAAGGTGGCTTCAATGTCGGCATCGCTGACCGCCTGAACGACCCGTTTAGGCTTGGCTTTGGTCTTGCCTTGGATTTCGTTGCGCACTGTGCAGAGACGATCGTAGACAGTTTGCGGAATAAGTTCCTCACTCGCCGCCCAACGAAACATGCTCTTGATTCGAGCGATACTCGCATTGATTGTCGAAATACTAAGCCCGCCTTCGATCATACGCTTGATAACGTCTTTGAACGCAAGTGGCGTAAATGACTCAGCATTTTCTGAACCGTACCAAGCGCGAAGCCGCTTCATAGTTGCTGCGATAGTTGCCATGGTTGACGTTTCATGCCCGTTTTCATCGCGATAGTAGGACTCCGCCCACTTGCGATATTCACGGATGATCTGAACGACCGTGATCGACTTCGATTCCGCCGGCAGTCCAAACATTGTGCTTCGATTGCTCGCAAGCCACTGGGCTACCAAGCGATCGTACTGCACTTTGCTGGCGCGACTATTCCAAGGGCCTAGATAATGAACTACCCCATTTAGTTGGACGCAAGCCTGACCGTTGACTCTGCGATACTTGGGTAGACGATTGATGAGCTTTGGCATTTCTGGAAACCTCCCAAACCGATACGTATCGGTTTAGCTGTTTCGGGAAACCCCGCACTTGCGACCCTCGCAAGGTAACATAAATCGTTGTTTTTCAAGGACTTGGAACAAGTGGAGGATAACGGACTTGAACCGATGACCTCTTGCATGCCATGCAAGCGCTCTCCCAACTGAGCTAATCCCCCGCGAGTTGTGGATTATAACCACCGAACTAATTCTTGAAAAGCTGACTTTTCCCTTGGAGATTTGGGGATTTTATAGGCCAAATAAAAACTTCCTCAGAGTCGTGAACAATTCCACACTGTTACTCGGCCTGTTTCTCCAAGGCGTCAAAGTAAGCCTTCGCGACACGATGATAGACCAATCCGCGCCAATGACGGGCGCGATCTCTTGAGATCAAATCGGCGATCGGATCACCACCATCGTACAACGCATACAAGGCCTCACGCACTAATTGGTCGGGAGCATCCGTTCGGCAAGCCAAGAAGGCAGTGGTCGCTAAGGTCCGGATTGGGGGCGATTCCTGTGTGAAATAAGCTTCAGACGGTATATCAAAACTGCGAAAGGTCGGCTCATCCAAAGCGATATCCGTCGCTCGATCAATCGATATCAAACGATACCCCTTTTGCTCAATCAAATTGCGAACGCGTTGATGCCCCGCTCGAATGACCACAAACGCTAAATCAAGCTTCTCCGGTTGATTCAAAACATCCCACCCCTCCGCAATCGACTCATACTTTGTCTCATCCAAACCGCAAGTCGCCAGTAGCATTTCCGCAGCTTGCTTGTTGCCCGACTGCGGTAAACCCAACCAAATACGCAGTTTCGCGCCACCTCCCAACAAGCCTTCCAAACTCTCCGCTGGAGAACTTGGGGGCACGAGCAAATGGATCGCTTCATAATATAGAGGCGCGACTACCGAAATATCGTCGCTAATGACCGCACTGGCCTGAAGCAAAGCAAGATCGCATTCTTTGCTCATCAATAAACGACTGTTTTCCAGGGAGCCGTGCGTCGCATATACCACCGCCTCCCGTCGCGCGTGACCGGAAAGCTTATTGGCAAGTTGCTGACTGATCGAATAGTACAATCCATTTTCTTCCCCGCCGGCTATATGAATCTGGCGCGGCAACTGCTGTCCCATCCATTGCGATAAACCGAATGCGGCTAGCAATAAAATCGGCAGAAACAATGACAGCGCGATCATCCAACGCTGGGCTAAACGTTGACCTGGAGTGGGATCGAGTACTTTGTAGCCCGCCAACGCCCCCATCAACGGTATACCCAGCGTCCAATGATAAAATCGCTGGAATGAAGTTTGTGGACGAGCTTCAATCGGCCGACCACTCAAATAACGATCCAAATCAGTCGCCAATTCCGCCGCCGAAGCGTACCGCTTATTCGGTTGCTTGTGCAAACATTTCGCGACAATCGTATTCAAGTCCTCATCCATGCCCGCTCGCAATTGACGCACCGACGGCGCAGGACGATGTATGACTTGCATCATCGTCTGCACGACGGTTTTGCCTTGAAACGGTGGCTTGCCCACCAACAGTGCAAACAAAATCGCGCCCAAAGAATACACATCCGTCGCCGCATCATGCTGATCGGATTTACCTAAAGCTTGCTCGGGAGACATGTAACTCGGAGTTCCCAAAGCACAACCACTTCGCGTCAAACCACTATCCAATCCAACCACCTTGGCTAGGCCAAAGTCGGTGACATGAACTTGGTCTTCGGAATCGATCAACACGTTTGCCGGCTTAAGGTCGCGATGGATCACGCCCCGTTGATGCGCATAATCAATCGCTTTCGCCACATCGCGAACATATCGCGCCGCATGTCGCGGATCTAAGGGGCCCTGATCAATTAAATGCGATAAGTCTGTTCCTGGTACATAATCCATCGAAAAAAAATGATGGCCAGCCAACTCCCCACATTGATAGACCATCACAATGTTGGGATGATCCAACTTCGCAGCGCTCCGCGCCTCCGCATAAAATCGCTGCACTTCAGCCTCACTGGCCAAAGCCCCGGATCGTATCATCTTCACCGCAACAATCCGATCAAGATGGTCTTGTTTTGCTCGATAGACCACCCCCATGCCACCACGCCCAAGCAACTTCTCCAAAACGTATTCACCAAAACGCATCGGTAATCTCGGCGCTGCAGTATCGACACTTTTGATCGATGCCACTTCCTCAATCTCATTGACCGATTGGTTCAGATCGATACTGTGCGTGATGTCCATGGAGCCCTGCGGCTCTTGCGGCAGCTGCGAATCAAAATGGAGAGGCAGAGTATGGTTCGTGTCGCCCGGTTCCTCTTCCGCCATTTGCCTGCGGTTCTGCCCAGCCTTAAATAAAGAAGACAAACTATTGTCCGGTCCAGAGAGTTTTTCTAAAGCATCAGCCGCTTCCAATAAACGAAGCAGATCTTCAGCAATTTCCGGAAATTGCTGAACGAAAACCTCTCGGTCCAGTTGCTCCCCTTCGTCACAACGCCGCATATACTCAGCCCAAGCTGAGTCGAGCTTCAGATCGTCTTGTTTTTCGCCTGACGAATCCATCATTCAACCGCTAAAAATCTTTCGTGCCACATCCATGCCTGCCGACGCTCAGTACGTCCTCGACTTCTCTATTGTTCTCTTTACTTCCCGTTTCAACCAGGAGTTTCCGCGGGAATAGCCCCAGTTCCCCGCAGACACCACTCTTTTAGACACACCACAACGGGTATTGCCTAGCTAAAATCGAACTAACGGCTGCGATTTTAGGCAATTTCCTGATAAAGCAGGGGGAATACAGAAAAACTGGTGGTCAATGCAACTTATTCAAAAAGTGCTGAACCAATGCGAACCATGGTCGAACCAGCCGCGATGGCCGACTCGAAATCACCACTCATTCCCATCGAAAGTTCCGATAAGTTGGCTGCAGGATACTTCACTTGCAAATCATCGCGCAGCTCGCGAAGCTGATCAAAGCAGCGGCGAGCGGAATGACTATCGGTTCCCAGACCAGCCATCCCCATCAACCCGCACAGTTCCACGTGCGCGGTTCCCAAGACTTTTTCGACAAGTGACTCCACCTCATTCGGTGCGATCCCCGTTTTGTTGGAATCGCCAGATATGTTGACCTCGAGCAAAATCTTGACGCGCAGTCCCGCGCGACTGGCTTCGCTCTCAAGCTCCTCGAGCAACCGTTGGCTATCCAGTGAATGCAGCAGATGTAGCCAGGGTAGTGTGCGGCGGACTTTGTTGCGTTGCAAATGCCCGATGAAATGCCAACGCAAATCTGGTTCGATCAACTGCTTGGCCTTATCCCATAAATCTTGAGGGCGACTTTCGGCTAAATCATGACAACCTGCTGCGTACAGGGCTTGCGTTTCTTCCAGCGAGGCATATTTGGTCACTCCTAGCAAACGAATCGCATCCACGGATCGCCCTGCTCGCTGGGCCGCTTCAACCATCCGCTGCAAAACGCGATTTAGATTATCAGAGATTCGCGTCCTCAGACCATCTTCGCTTGTCACCATAACGCCTTGGCCCCACTGATCCTATTACGCCAAAATTCGACAGCCGAGACCTAAGAGCCTGTCCGATAAACTTTAGCTTTCTTGGTGTTAGCCGAGGTTTGCGAGTTTTTCGGATTGGCTTTACGTTGCAATGGCAGAATCCGCTTCGTCACCATCATCCGAGGCACTCACCTCAACCAACGAATCGGTATCTCCTGTCTTATAATCGAATGTACAAGCGCAGAAGTCCGCAGCGGTATGACAACCGAGCACCGTGCGCGGCGCAGCGGTGCCCAGAGATCGATAGAAGATCCACTGCGCTCGATCCAATTGTAATCGATAGCCGACCGCAACGTCAGGTGAAACCAATTGAAGATTCTCAGCAACCGTCAATGCACGCCAAGTGAGTGGGACATTGAGGTGCTCGCGACGAATCGCCATCGCTAGAGGCGCGTAAACATTTTGAGAAAAGGATTGATGTTGTACGCAAATCCAACCATCCTCAATATTCATATCATGTGGCGAAGCTTGCCGACGCCACTCGCCGCTGGCGAGCGGCACCAAAAGCGCCTGTCGTTTACCGTCGGAAGTCAACCAACATTCTCGAGTCTTCTCCGCATACTCTGCTCCGTAATTTCCAACCAGAGGCAATGTCGATTGAATGCGCCATTGAGCTTTGCGTGCCCCCAGCAAAGCGTCGGCTAGCAGCACAATTCCAGACTCTCGAATAAATAAAATTTGTCGCTGAATCTTGCAGTGTTCATCGCAATGCGCTTCAAGCTCTAAATAATCGACATCCTCTTCAGAAAACCAGCAGACCTCCTGCCAGGAACTCGTAATGGGCAACTCGATATCGTCGCACCATACCGAACAACTCCACGGTCCCGCGACAAGCGATTCACCTTTCATCCCAACGACTTCGAGCAGCAACGGATCAACGGAATAGTCAACGGCCAGACGCGATCCATTTGACTCCCAATCACGCTGCATCACTCCCGCTTCGCCTTGAGCCCAATACGCGGTCGCGTTTGGCAATTTTTTCTCACTCCCTTTCGTCGACACTGCCGATCGCTTGGGAAGTCTCGATGCCATAAGATGGCCCAAGGTTTTGGGACGCCCAGCGATGCGAAAAGCGGTAGACCAGAACTCCTGAAAAGATGCTCCCGCATCGCCTCGATGAGGCGACAGCAGCAAGGAACCGTCTTTCCGTGTCCACCGCAGAACTTCCATCACAAGCTGGGTAAAGCCTTTTCGGAATTCGCTTTCGTTGCAACTCAACCCCATCGATTCGCTCCACCCCAAGCTTCGAATGGTGACCGACATGGACGCCCGCAAACGCCTACCTCCACTTTGGATCCAAGCCGACGCATCGTCTTTGGCAGCCACTACCGTTTGCTGCAAAGATTGAATCGCCGTTTCAACCCATTTTTTGCCGACACGCGAATCCTCGTGCCAGTTCGAAAAGATCAAAGGGAGTTCGACATGCGCGATGAGCCAACTGATCATGTCGAGTTCTTCCGCTGGCACGCGATGTGCAAGCTCCAAGGAATCGATCCAGCCACTGCGAACATTTTCGATCCAATCTTTATCTAAATGCTCTAACCATGGCCAACAAGTTGCCAACGCAACCGCCCCTAACATCGTCTCAGCATGTAAAGTTTGCTGTTGACTGTCTTGAAATACCCACAGTAGAGCGGTCAGATCGGGCAAACTCTCCGACTCTGCAGAGCCGCCGACAACCTCTTGATCCAAAATCGATTGCAAAGTCGCCAACAAAGCTTCAAAGCGTGGAACTCGCAAAGGATCGAGCCCCCAACCCAATTGCTGCAGACGGTTTAAGGTCGCTTGCAGAACTTTTTTCGGGGTACTTTCTTGCACTAGCCGTTTGCGCAGGCTTTCGGCCGATAAATCCGCTCCCCGCAACCAGTCTGAGATGGAGATATCGCCCACAGGCGCTGCTGGCTTCTCCACTTTCTGCTTCTTCGTCTTCTTGCTCGTTTTTTCGCTCCGAGAGACAGTTTTTTCGAGCGGTTTGTTTTCAGTGGCCATGCGATTCGCTTTCTAGACGTTGAGCCTTCTCAACTGGGGTCGACCCTCTTTCGATACAGTTTCACTATTTTGCTGATTTTGACTCTCTTGTGCTAGCCCGTATTGTTTACGCCGCACCGAGAAACAGCTCGAATTCCACGTACACAGACCGAATCATATGCCGCTCACACCTTTTAGGAATTGGCTCAAACACGATACAATAACGAGTCGCATAGGCTACTGTGGAGATGGTTCTCCGCGGAGATGACGTGCGCCTTCTAAAGGAATGACATGATGAAACGGTTCGCTGGGAATGGTCTTGCCCCTTGGCTCTTGGGCCTGCTATTGGTCGTGTCGCCGCTCTCCATCTCAGCTCAGGAAACAAAACCCGACCCCACCCCTGAGCCTTCGACAGCTCAGCCGGAAGAGCCCAAAAGCGACTCTGTACCTGATAAAACAGAACCTGCGGCAGAAGAATCGCTCGCATGGCCCAAACGCTCCGCGCTGGAACAAAAAGTCGCTCGCGTTTTCGGCCCTCCACCAGGCATGACACGCCTAGCCAAAGATGCTCGGATTTGGATCGATGTTAAGAAAAAACTCCTTGTTGTCGACGGCTATGTCGCCCTTCGCCTCGGCCAACTCGAAATGTTTGCCTGTCCCGCTGGAACAAAAGAGCATGAATCCGTGATCGGTCTGCTCAGCAAAGCGCAGTACGTTCATGCCGGTTTGCTGGCGATAGGAGCCAAGCAGGGGAGCCCCGTTAAGTTCGAACCGACGTACACTCCCGCCAGCGGTTCGAAAATCAAAATCGAAATCCTGTACATCGATGAGAAAGGGACCAAAAAACGAGTGCTCGCACAAGATTGGGTGCGACAGGTCGGTACCGAGAAGACTCTCGATATGGACTGGGTATTCGCCGGCAGCGGCATGTGGAAAGATCCAGATACCGGAACGGAGCAATATTTGGCCGAAAGTGGTGACCTAATCTGCGTTTCCAATTTTTCAACCGCCACGCTCGACCTACCGATTCGCTCCAGCCAAGCGAACTCGTCTCTGCTTTTCGCTGCTTACACCGACCGCATCCCCCCAGAGCAAACGCCCGTACGCTTGGTCCTCAGCATCAAGCCCGACCAGGAACCTAAAACGGACGAAAAAGCGTCCGCTCCCACCGAAAATAAATAACTGTCGCGAAAAAGACACACTTATGTAGTCACATTGACACAAACCGCGCTCGACTCGAGCTTACATCTCCGGGTATCGAGCGAAAAAAATCGCGCAAATAGCCTCAAAATAGAGACTTAAAGAGAATTGTCGCGATTTTGCTTCCAATTGGCACGAAATTCGAATTAGCGGTAGTCCACGAATCTGCCGCACCGGCTCGAAACGTATTCGAGTCAGCACCCAGTTCAGATGGTTGGCTGGCAGGTTCACCCCAAACGCACTTTTAGGGAGGACCAAAGCTATGAGGGGAATGATTCGTCTTTTGCTGCTGTTCAGCCTGGCAGGCATTTTTGCCAACATCGGTTCGCTGCTGTATGCCGGGCAATGGGATCGTGCGGTCGGACCGGCTCGCAGCGTGGAAAATGCCACGCGTGATCTGCGTCGTCGCATGGAACGTTTGTCCTGCAATCGCTACTCGGTTGAACAAGTGATTCGCTTAGAACGAGTAGCCGGCGAAATGGTCAACCTTTTGCGAATCGACTCCGCTCGACCTGGCGAAGTCCGCCATTTGATGAGCGAACTGGAGGCTTTGCATGCTCGCGTGCAATC
>JBIKMB010000218.1:0-9692 GCA_044359485.1 Pirellulaceae bacterium
ACATCCCGACTGCCGGCCGTTATCACAATATCAAAATCGATCCAGTGTGCTTCGTTATCATGCGCAAAGGTCATCACCCGACTCTCGGTACACATCACATCGCGACTTGGCGAAACCCATTCGCTGGTTGTTTCGATAACAGCTTCTTTCCCATCAGTCGTTTTCCCATAGGATCGGTGCTCTATCAGTCCGCTCTTGTCGGACTCAGCCCAAAAATCGACATCGTTCACTTCGCCATGAGTGAACCATAACGAACGATGATGAATATGATCTTTCTCCTCACCCGACTGTTGGTTATCCATCGGATACGCCCGAGTTCTCGCGAGCCCTTCCAGCCCTTGAATAGGCCATAAGATCGGCTTGGTACCGGATTTTTGCCAATACTTGGTAAGCAATTTTTCCCCCAAGTAGACCTCAATCCCATCTTCCTTTTTTTCCAAGCGATACTTTCCCGTTGCGCCATCTTCCTGTCCCACGGCGACCGTTACACCGCTCATCATGCATATAGCAACAAACAAATAGCTCGCAAAAGAAAACCGACGCATGCCCTAACCCCTGTGAATTACCGCGAAAAAAAACTCAAGCTAAGCTGCAACGCAACTGAGCTTGAGTGCACAATCAACACTGAAAAACTACTTTTTGCCCACGCAATATAAAAACTTGTCGGACCGCAAGTAGAGTTTTCCAGAATCTACAATGGGTGACCCATTAAACACTGAACTATCCGATTCAAACTTGTTGATCTTCAGAATCGAAAACTCATCTTTCGCAGGAACCACGAATGTCCCGTCGATTCGGCTCACAAAGAACAACAACCCATCCGCTGCTACGGGCGAAGCATAAAATCTCTCTGGCTTTGGCTCAATTCGCTTCTCGTAAACCATTTCGCCCGACTCTGCTTTGGCACAATATGCGATACCTTTACTTTCGCTGAACCAATACAGTCGATCTTCTAGCAAAATCGGTGAGGACACATTGCTACCTTTATCAAGCCGCCATTTTGTATGCGTTTCGGTCACATCGCCACGTCCCCCTGGCTTGATGGCGACAATCGTATTCTTGCGACCTCCACATGCATACAGAATTCCCTTGTACTCCAGCACACTGGGGCAAATGTAGTCGTCGATGCCTTTGCATACCCAGAGTTGCTCACCGGTCAAGGGATTAAAACCCAACACCTTTCCTTTGACGCTAACAACCAACTCATCACCCGCTCCTCCAGCGACGATGATGGGTGTGTTCCAAGAGGCGTCCATTCCCTTGGCTCGCCAAACCTCTTGGCCTGTCTTGCTATCCAATCCGATCAAATTGCCAGACTCAACACTCGCATTGATAATCACCACATTTTTGTAAACGACTGGCGAATTCGATGTGCCGAATACATGCGTACCGTTTCCACAATTGGTAACCCACCGCAACTTGCCATCGAATTCATAAGCCGCCGCACCTGTGGTTCCGTAAAAAACATAGATCCCACTCGCGTCTACGTAGGGAGTTCCTGATGCATAACCGTGCAGCAACGTGAAGCTAGCGAAATCTTCTTGCTTCACTGTTGAAGGTTGCTCTACCGACCATTCCACCTTGCCGCTTTGTGCATCAATACACAACAACTTGCGTACCAATTTAGACATGTCACCAGGGTTATCTTTACTCTGCCCGTACCCATCATGCGAGGTGACGTAGAGTTTTCCTTGATAGAGAACTGGACTCGATGCCCCGATTCCTGGCAATGGAGTCTTCCAAACCAAGTTTTCTGTGTCGGACCAATTCGTAGGCAAACCTTGATTTAAGTTGGCGGGCAAACCATTCGCACCCGGCCCGCGGAACTTGGCCCAATCATCGCCGTTGGCAACGGGTAAAAAAGTTACCGCACAGCCAGCCATTGCCAGCGCCGCCAGCCGCTTCCACAATCGCTTGGGACGTTGCCCATTTCGACCTGCAACGTTACTTACTGCACTCAAGTTAATGCCACTCGAGTCATTTCCCTTCCGTTCCATCGTCACGCTCCTGAATCGACTAAACCTTAGAAACACGTCTCTCCTATTTTCCAGGTTTTGGAGCCAAAATCCAGCGGCCTAGCTTGATTTCACCTTACGCTTCCTTAACTTCTGCACAACGACTGCACATAATCCGCTGAGCCGTCCCGCATCCAGCCATCCAATTGCGCTAGATCCTTAAGCTGCTGCCCTCGCAACGTATCCACCACGATAAATTGGCAGGAGACGTCGACCAAGTACGTCATATCGCCCCACAATTTCTCAAATTGACTCACCGGATAAACATCCTCCTGACCATGCCCCCAACGCTTCTTCACATCCTTTATGGTAATGTACGTCGGTAACCTCTGTGCCGCCTTGCGCACCGCCTGATCTACCCTCAGCCGATCCTCCAAATCGCCCCGCGCCAATCCAAATATTTCCAACAATGAATCGATACCGACCCAGGTTGTCATTGAATTGTAATACGACAATTTAAATTCATCCGTCTCCCGCGGCATCGCCAAACCTTCCAAGAGACGCAAGCGACCATCCACTTTGGCCAGTCCGCCTCCTCGATCCTCAATTCGCCTCGGAATGACCTCATAGGATAAACAGGCGCCAGAGCGAATATGACCACCCAGTATTTGCGGATCGAGGGAAACACCCAACGTATCGATATTGTGCAGCATCAAATATTTTAGCTCGGGTCGCGACTGCAACATCTTCCCAAGCACACCATTGCGCAGCATGTTCGGTATCTCGTACCAATGCCCAATCGGATGCATACACTGCATAGGAACATTGTCCACATAATCGGTCGCTTCGCCTGCACCCACGGCCCATCCCAGTAGCGCAGCATGCAAACTGTCTTTGACTTTTTGTTTCTGCTGATCGAGTACCTGCTGCGAGGTCTCCTGCCACAAAAAACGCAAGTCGCGCTGCGTTGGCACCATCCTCAAGCCTACTGACATCCCCGGCGACACCAACATCTCCACGCCCGCGCTGTCCGCTTGCCGCTCGGTTATATACCGAGTGATCGGCGTCTCCGTCAAATAGCTGGTCGTCACTACCAGCGGAATGTTTTGACCGTACTCCAGTCCCGATCGCGAAGATTTGGCCACATGAATGTCGAGAAAGCTCCAGTGCTTTCCCTTCAACTTGCAAAATGGATTCAGGGCTTTAACAACTCCCGCTCCCCCCGTCCAGCGACTTCCTGCCCCCGCCGCTAACGTGACGACCGCGACCTCGCCTCGCGCGAGGGCCGATTCACCCAACGCACGCAAACTTCGATCCGAGGCTCCTCGCAAATCCAATACCTCTTCAGCATCAACATCCTCAACGGTGGTTTGACGCGGCAAGCGATTCTGGGATAAACCAATTCGACCATTGAGCAAATCAGCACGAATCTGTTCATGCTGCTCACGATCAAATCCACTGGCTCTCAACAACTCACGCAGGCTCGCTCCTTGATCTTCTTTTCCTCGTTGAGCTTGCGGCAACAAACGATCGATCAACCAACTGGACGACTCACGCTGACTGCGACAACGACTCCCCAATCGCATCAACTCCAACTGCGTCTGCGGTGTCAAATCGCGAATCTCTTGTTTAATCCATTTTGGCGCAAGCAAGGAATAATAGCCATCTGGCATCGATGCTCCGCTGCCTCTCATCAGTTCTGCCCAGGAACCTCTTTCGTTGATCGCAAAATCGTAGACAACCGGTTCCATCGCGAATGCTAAACTCGCCTGCATACGTTTTTTGGTTGCCCGCATCGTCGCCAACAACCAATCTTTGGCACGCGGCTTTACTTTTGGGTCAAAGATGAAACCCATACCACCACCAGCCATGCCACCTAGCATCCAGAAGCCCCAAAATTCATCCCCAAATTCCGCTCTGGCTTGCTCAATCAACGCATCGGTAAATTGATTCGTACAAGCGGGAATAATTTTCTGCAGTGCATTCTCAAAATTCTCGGTAGTCAATCGTCCCAACCGCTTCAAATCGCCAGATTCTAGTGCGCTTCGAACCTCCGCCAAGATTTCGATCGCATAACGACGCGCCTCCCATTCCTCTTTGCCTCGAAGCAGATATTTTTCGGTTACCATCTCCAAAATAGGACCGACATTTTGAGCCATTCCTCCATGTACCAGGACCAAACTTTCCTGCAATTTGCGAAACGTATCGGAAGCCTTGCAGGGCGAATCCAATGAAACGTGTCGAGGCAATAGACAGCCCCGACTAACGCCATATTCAGGATCGTCGACGGTGGGTACGCAGCCATGAATCCATTTTATTCCAGGCCAAACACCTCCCGAATCTTGCCAACCTCCCCCCGATCCACCTAACCATTCGCCCAATATGGCTCGCGCCGCCACCAACCGACGCTCCTCCTCTTTCAAGCCTCTCTCAAGCAAATCGATCTGTCCCGTCGCTCGCATCAACACCGATATCAAGCACCCCAACAGGTTGGTCGAAACCGCCAGGCGTGAACCTTTCGGTATATCATTCACCTGGCTCACAATCTCCAGCCCAACACCCTCTCTTCCCAATAGGGTGCTTAAAAGATTTCGTATCGGCAAATGACAACCTTCCATCGCCGGTGGAACTAAACCTGATGCGATCAAGGCCGCCTTCAACAAACCTAAATAATCTTTCGCAAAATCGAACACATCATCGATTTGCTCGAGCTCCGTGACCGCTTGAAGATCCACACTGACCAAACGCAACACCGGCCGATCGATCACGCGCAAATAGGCTTCCACCGGCGGCTTGGGAGCGGGGTCTCTTTGATAGACGGCTAAATCGATCGAAGCATTGATTACCTGCGCTCCCTCCGGAAAATCCATTCCCAAAAAGAAAATATCCGACCAACCCGAATGAGAAAAATCCATTCTCACCGAGGTTCGTTCCCACAAAATGGGATAAGCACCACTTTCCCCATCCGCTTGCAGCAAGGCCCTCTGCAAACGCAATGGATGATCATCCGGATGACCCACTCGAAACATCCACTGATTACCGCGCACCATACGCACACTTCGACGGACCTGGTCCGCTAAAGTTTGAAAGGCTAGTTGATAATAAGCCTTCGCTAAAGAACTCGCCAAGGTCAGCGTCACACCTTGATGTTTTTGAACATCCAGCAAAATATCAATCGCTTCCACAAATCGCCGAGAAAGCATATGCTCGTGCGCGACATGGGGAATCAAGCCAGCAGAATGCGCTTCCAATCGACGAGGAATTTCGTATCGATAAATGGCGCTCAAAAAAAACATCGCCCGAACTCGATGATAAAGATTCGGAGCATCTCTCCAAAAACGATCCAAGTCCCCTGCAGCATTCAATAACTGCTGCTGATCAAGACCCGAACACAATTCTCCTAAGCCCCGATGCCGCGCCGTATCATCCATCGAAACAATTGTCTCGATCATGGCCTGACCAGTCGACGAAATCATAGTGTCGATCGTCATTATCGATTCCCTAGTGCGAACGAAGATTCTGCTGTGCTAACAACTCAACTAACTCCGTGAGCACTCGATCACGGTCCACACCCGAAAGCGAAAAAGCTAACTGAGCCGTCAGTAGGCCATATTTCATACCGATGTTGTAACGACTCCCTGCGATCTCACACGCCAAAAATCGCTCTCGCGTCGCCAATTCGTTCAAAGCCTCCGCCAATACGATGTTGCGACCAGGATATCGCTGAGCTAACTCGGCTAGAATATCCATCGCGCCGGGCGTCAACACATGCATACCAAAGAAACATAAATACGTGCCGCTGCGAAATCCTGATATCGTCAACTCCTGCTCTGCCAGTGTAGGCGTTGGCTTCTCAATCACACGCCGAACCTCATACAGGTGCTCACTACGCGGTAATCGATTCCCACCAACCGTTCCAAAATAGGGAAGCATATGCTCCCGCGTCGGCTGGACCGCAGACACCGCACATTGCTCGGTCTCCGCCGCTTCGATCAATTGCTGAGCACAACTTTTGCCGATGCGACTTAAATAGAGATGGTCGCCCACCAAATGCAAAACGGGTGAGTCCTCCATGAATCCCTTCGCCCGCAACAGTGCATCCCCGTACCCCCGCGGCTCATCTTGAGTCACAAATACGATGCGATCCACATACCGCCCCGCAGCGGCCGCATACGCTTCTCGATCCCCTGGCCGAATCACGATCGCTACCGAATCAATACCACATCGGTCAATCTCCTGAATGATCATCTCCAACGCCGTTTTTTCCACACCATCGCGATCCACCAGTCGCTGCAGTGGAAGCCCATTCTGCCCAGGACCAGCTGCCGTGATTACCGCCTTCTGTACTCGCATGCCTATCCTTCCCGATCTTGATTCCTCAATGGACTTATTCTGCTCGCGCGCGACAAAAATCCCAAACCCTCTCCATCGTAACTACTCCTCCATCCCTGCCGATGCAGCCGCGCGCAATTACACGCCCCAAACCCAACCCAGTACAGCCGATTGTAGGAGTCAAATCCTCCCACACACCCTGGATTCTCCCCAGATTGCTCCCCGCCCCCACGATAAACCACCCAAAAGCAGTAATCCTGTTTTAATTGAAGCCAAAGCTCGCCTGCCACCGGCAACAGCGACTTCTCCAGTCTGCCCGCCTGACCCAAAATCTCCGCGAGCCTCGCAGCAGCAACTAGCCTTCCGCCCCAGAAAAAATATCCCCCTCATCGCAGGCCCATCGAGGTTCCCTCTCAGCATCGCTCCTACCCACATCGGCCCATGCCGTCTGTCCCATGCCGTCTGTCCCATGCCGTCTGTCCCATGCCGTCTGTCCCATGCCGTCTGTCCCATGCCGTCTGTCCCATGCCGTCTGTTTGACGGCAACAGAACGATTGCACAAACGCATGGGAATGCCAAAATCGATGAAAGCCCAAAACCGATGAGCGTCAAAATCGATGAGCGTCAAAATCGACGAACTTCAGAATCGATACCACAATCCAAACCGACTGATATTTTGGTATATTGTGGAGCGAGTGTCTTGATGATCTCAAAAAATTCGCAAACAGCTATACGTTACGATTTGTTCAAGGAGGTATCGGGTGAGCATCCGACTGAAACGCACGAAGGCAAGTGAAGCGGCCAAACGCCCATGGTTCGTCATCCTCCTGCTCATTTTTTCTGTTAGCCAACAGTGTTTGGCTTTCCAAGGGGGAGAGGATTCCGAAGAAAACGATGCGATCACTCTAGCCCCGCGAGCGTTGCGCCGGCAAATCACGACAGCGGAAGATGCTATTCGCGACAAGCGATACGCGGAAGCGGTGGAAACCTTAGGCAAAATTTTAATGGAAGAAGTCGATGAAATCGACGCAAACGCGGAAGACTTCTCCCAAGATTATTTTCTTGAACGCCGCGCCGCCGGACTAATCAAAGGCTCGATCCGAGGCCGCGCCGCCGAACTGATCGAATCATTGCCAGCCGAAAATCGCGAGGCTATCGAAGTCCGGTACGGCATTGCCGCGAAACAACAATTGGAGAGCGCCGTAGCTCAATACGATTGGAACGCTATCGAAACGGTATCACGAAAATACTTCCACACCTCTGCTGGCTATGAAGCGACTTTGTTGATCGCCAGACGTTACCGCACCGATGGTCGACCGATGTCCGCTGCACTCATGTGCGAAAGACTTTTGGCAAGCCCCGGCGCACAACGAAAGTTCGGCGTAAAGTTGGATCTGTACACGGCCGAGTGCTGGGCTGAAGCAAGTCGTGTTGATAATGCGATGCGAATTCTACTGGCCGCCAATGAAAAATTTCCCGGCTCACAAGTCGATTGGAATGGAAAGAGTTTTACTTTAGGTCCAGAAAGAATTTGGACGGAAAGCGATATTGGTCTTGTTCCAAGAACCGCTGTCAACGGAACGTTGTCGCAAGATTGGTGGATGGCTGGTGGTGATGCGACTCGAACCGGCAACTCGACAGCCTCTCTAACGATGCCTAATCCTAAATGGCAAACTCCATTAACTCGCGGTAGACCGGACGAAGTTCGACTTCGTCGCTTTGAAGAAAGTAGAAATCCCGCTGCCCCGGTCTTGATCGGCGCTGCCGGTGCAACCGTAGTCAACGATACGATTGTATATAAAACCATCGATCATGCGTTGCGCGGTCTCGACATTCAAACAGGCAAGGTGAAGTGGGAGCAATCGCTGACCAGCAGTCCTTGGGAAACAACTCCACGTATGAATGCCTTCGCAATGGACGTCGATTTTGTCGGCGCTGATCAGCTAGCCCGGCGTGTCTGGAGCGAAATTCCTTACTGGCAACTGAGCACCGATGGCAAGAAAGCGTTCCTGGTAAGTAAACCGACCGAGGCCGATAATCAAGCCGCACTGGGCGGTCAATTGCGACCTCAATTTCCGAATTTTGGCATGATGAGCCAAAGTCTCAATTACCTGGAAGCTTTCAGCATCGAAGGGCAAGGTAAAGCGATTTGGCGGGTGGGAGGTATCGATGGAGTCGATGAGCCCAAACTCGCGGGTGCCTATTTTCTCGGCTCCCCGCTATGGATCGACGGGGTTGTGTACTGCTTAGCGAATCTGAATGGAGAAACAACCTTTCTTTCATTAGACCCGGAAACAGGCTTGGTGCAATGGATGCAGCAACTGGCTCAAAGCCCCAAACAAGCTTTCGGCGACACCACCAGCGATGATGCCTCGAATATTTATCTCGCGTACGCGGACGGGATTATTGTTTGTCCAACCGGAACGGGCGTCGTGGTTGCGATCGATATCGCTTCACGCAGTCTGCGTTGGGCATTTCGCTACCGCGATACAACACAGATCAACATGTCTCGCGGAGGCCCTTTCAATTCGCCCGTAAGACGTGACGTCGATCCGCTCAACGAACGCCGCTGGGCCGGTCTACCTCTCTTCATTGCTAATGGTCGTATCGTGGTCGCGAGTTCGGAATCGGATCAGCTTTTCTGCCTGGACTTGTTGACTGGCGAGCCGCAGTGGACACAGCGTCGAGATCCCTATCGTTATGTTGGAGGTGTATCTGACGATCGCGTTTTACTAGTAGGGGATAAATCCGTTGTCGCGTTGAGTCTATCGACGGGAAAACTTGCTTGGCCCGCTCCACTTTCTTTACCCGAAAAACAACTCGTTGCAGGTTTAGGCGTTCGTCGCAATAACTCCTACTTCCTGCCGCTTCAAAGCCAAGAAATCATCGAGATCGAATTTTCGGATGGAAAAATACTCGGGACAGCCAAGTCGGATGTGCCGCTTGGAAACTTGACCGCCTTTCGCGAATATGTTTTGAACGTCAGCCCCTATGGCATGTCATTGTTCCATACGCAAAACGATTTGAAACAAACGGTAAATCAACGGCTTGCCCAAAATGCGGATGATCCATGGGCCTTGGCGAGATCCAGCGAGTTGCTGATGCTCGAAAATAAAGATCAAGAAGCCCTCGCGGTCCTGCAACGGGCCTTCAAACTACACCCAAAAGACGACGAAATTCGGTTTCTCATGGTACGCAGCATTCTCGCTGCACTCGATTCGGATTTTGCTAACAATCAATCCCTGGCTTCTGAAATCGAGCCCCTCATCGAATTGCGACCCCAAAGAATTGCTTTTCTCATCGCGATGACCAAAGGCCATCTCAGCACCAACGCTCCGACTCAAGCTATCGAGCCCATCCTCTCCTTGATCGACATTCGCAGTCGCGAACGGTCCGAAAACTCAG